>JAEEVK010000025.1 GCA_016287095.1 Lachnospiraceae bacterium | reverse complement strand
GTTATCGAAGTTTTGGCTACAGCAGGTGATAACAGACTTGGTGGTGATGACTTTGATGAGAGGATCACCAGATACATGATCGATGAATTCAAGAAGCAGGAGGGCGTTGACCTCGGCCTTGATAAAATGGCACTTCAGAGATTAAAGGAAGCAGCAGAGAAGGCAAAGAAGGAGCTTTCATCAGCTACCACAACCAATATCAACCTTCCTTTCATCACAGCTACAGCAGAGGGACCTAAGCACTTCGATATGAACTTAACAAGAGCTAAGTTTGAAGAGCTTGTATCAGACCTTATTGAAAGAACAGTTATTCCTGTACAGAATGCACTTCGTGATGCAGGTATCAAGCCCAGCGACCTATCAAAGGTACTCCTTGTCGGTGGATCTACCCGTGTTCCTGCAGTACAGGAAAAGGTTCGTCAGTTGACCGGACATGAGCCCTCAAAGACACTTAACCCTGATGAGTGCGTAGCTATCGGTGCTTCTATCCAGGGTGGTAAGCTTGCAGGAGACGCAGGTGCAGGTGATATCCAGCTGCTTGATGTAACACCTCTTACACTTGCTATCGAGACCTTAGGCGGTATCGCAACACCTATCATAAAGAGAAATACAACCATTCCTACCCGTGGCAGCCAGGTATTCTCTACAGCAGAGGATAACCAGAGTGCGGTTGATATCCGTGTTACCCAGGGTGAGAGACAGTTTGCTAAGGATAATAAATTACTCGGACAGTTCAGACTTGACGGAATCCTTCCCGCAAGACGTGGTGTACCTCAGATCGAGGTTACATTCGATATCGATGCAAACGGTATCGTAAACGTATCAGCTAAGGATAAGGGCACAGGCAAGGAGCAGCACATCACCATTACTTCCGGCACTACCATGAGTGAGTCAGATATCGAGCGTGCAGTTAAGGAAGCTGCTGAGTACGAGGCACAGGACAAGAAGCGTAAGGAAGCAGTAGATACCAGGAACGAAGCAGATTCTATGGTATTCCAGACAGAGAAGGCTCTTGCAGATGTAGGCGATCAGCTCAGCGATGCAGATAAGTCAACCGTACAGGCTGATATCGATCACCTTAAGGATCTCTTAAACAAGACAAATCCTGAGGTTATGAGCGACGGTGAGGTTGATGATATCAAGGCTGCTAAGGAAAAACTGATGACCGACTCACAGGCACTCTTCCAGAAGGTTTATGAGAAGGCTCAGGCACAGGGTGGTCCTCAGGGCGGACCCGGACCTGATATGGGCGGTTTCAATCCTAATCAGGGCGGCTTTGATCCTAACCAGGGTGGTTTCAATCCTAACCAGGGCGGATACAACGGCGGCAACAACGGTGACGGCGGCGACTATGTAGACGCTGACTTCAAAGAGGTATAATATAACTTCTTAAAAATATGTTAAATAAATGATTTTCGCTTGATAGAAGATCGTAATATTGTTATAATGATGGGCGTGTGGCAGGAATTGCCACCGCCCAGTTTTATAAATGAGGTATAATTGAAAATGGCAGACAAAAGAGATTATTATGAGGTGCTTGGCGTTTCTAAGGACGCCAGTGCCGATGAAATAAAAAAGGCTTATCGTCAGCTGGGAAAGAAATACCATCCGGATGTAAACCCCGGAGACAAGGAAGCTGAAGAGAAGTTTAAAGAGGTCGGTGAGGCTTATGCGGTGCTCAGTGACCCTGATAAACGTCGCCAGTACGACCAGTATGGTCATGCCGCCTTTGAAAACGGCGGTGCCGGCGGTATGGACTTTAGTTCCATGGACTTCTCAAGTATGTTCGGAGATCTCTTTGGCGGCTTAGGAGGGATATTCGGAGATCTGTTCGGCGGCGGTGGCCGTTCGAGCGGCGGAGTACAGCGCGGAGCAAATACAAGGACAAGAGTACGCATCACCTTCGACGAGGCCATGAAGGGCGTAGACAAGGAGATTGATGTAACTCTCAAGGAAAAGTGCGAAACCTGTAACGGTACAGGCGCAAAGCCAGGATCCAAGGTTGAGACCTGTACACAGTGCGGCGGCAAGGGCCAGGTAGCTTATACACGCCAGTCACTGTTTGGTATGACACAGAGTATTCAGGCATGTCCTCAGTGCAGGGGTGCCGGAAAGATCATAAAGGAAAAGTGTACTGCATGTCTTGGTAACGGATATATTTCCAGAAAGAAGAAGCTTTCCGTATCCATACCCGCAGGTATTGACAGTGGCCAGTGCATAAGACTTGCCGGAAAAGGTGAGCCCGGAATCAACGGCGGAGCTTACGGTGATCTTTTGGTAGAGGTTGATGTCAGCGATCATCCTATTTTCCAGCGTGAGGGCATGAATATCTATTCCAATGCTTATATGAGCTTTGCTCAGGCAGCTCTCGGCGGAGATGTCAGGATCCCTACTATAGACGGGGATGTTTTATATGAAGTAAAGCCCGGGACTCAGACAGATACCAGGATCAGGCTCCGTGGCAAGGGTGTTCCTTCCATCAGGGATAAGTCTTACAGGGGAGACCACTATGTAAATCTGGTGGTACAGGTACCTACCAAGCTTAATTCCGAGCAGAAGGAGCTTTTAAAGAAGTTTGATGAATCATATTCCGGAAAGAAGCCGGAAGAGGGCACGGAGAAGAAAAAGAAGGGCTTTTTTAGTAAATGAAAAGATTTGTAATCGGGATACTGGCGCATGTTGATGCGGGAAAGACAACGCTTTCCGATACTATCCTGTATTTATGTAAGAGTATACGTAAGCCGGGAAGGGTCGATAAAAAAGATTCCTTCCTGGATTCTTATGCATTAGAAAGAGAAAGAGGCATCACCATATTTTCAAAACAGGCTGTTTTTGAATATGGCGATGTCTCTTTTACTTTGCTTGATACTCCCGGACATGTGGATTTTTCTGCGGAAATGGAGAGAACTCTGGCAGTGCTTGATGCGGCAGTGCTTGTAATAAGCGGTCCCGAAGGCATACAGGCTCATACCAGGACTCTGTGGAAGCTGCTCAAGAGCTATGATATACCCACATTTATCTTTGTAAACAAGATGGACAGGAATGTAAGGGGCAGCAGGGATATCTCGGTTGAACTCAAAAACGGTCTCTCAGCGCATTGTGTGGATATGACGGCTCTTTTTGCGGATGACGCAAAGAAGTCCGAAAAGGATGCTGTAATGGAAGAAATATCCCTCTGCGATGAAGAACTTTTGGAGCACTATGTTGAAACCGGTGAGATAGAGGATGAAAAAATAGGCGGGCTCGTTACAGACAGGAACCTTTTCCCTTGTTTTTACGGCTCGGCTTTAAAACAGGAAGGTGTATTGGCGCTTTTAGAGGCTATGAGGAGGTATCTGCCGGAGATAGAGTACGGGGATTCTCTGGCAGGCAGAGTCATAAAGACCGGAAGGGATACCTCGGGTAAAAGGGTAACTTATCTGAAGATAACAGGCGGAAAACTGAAAAACAGGGACCAGATAGACTATATATCCGAAGGCGAAGAGCTTTCCGAGAAGATAAACGAGATAAGAGTTTATAACGGTGAAAAGTATGAGAATATCGATACCGCGGTGAGCGGTATGGTAGTAGGAGTGACAGGACTGTCCAGCATACATGCGGGAGACGTGATCGGTGATGAGGAGCCGCTGCCTGAAAAGAAGCTCACCCCCGTACTGGTATACAGGATAGCTGAAGAACCTTCAAAACTCAGGGAGCTGCTGCCTGTTTTTAAGGAATTGGAGGAAGAGGAACCACAGCTCAATGTTCATTGGAATGAGGAAGTAAAAGAGCTCCAGATAAGCATAATGGGAGAGATACAGCTGGAAATCCTGAGAGCAAAGCTGCTAGAGAAAATCGGTGAGGAAGTGTCCTTTGACAAGGGCAGCATCATATATAAGGAGACGGTATCCGCACCCGTACTGGGCGTGGGGCACTATGAGCCTTTAAGACACTATGCCGAGGCACAGCTGATAATAGAGCCGGGAGTACCCGGGAGCGGCATAGTATTCAGCTCGGAGGTACCCAAAGAAGAGCTTGAGACAAACTGGCAGAGACTGATAATGACTCATATTTATGAGAGAGAACATCTCGGATGTCTTATCGGTGCGCCCATAGATGATGTGAAGATAACTCTGGTGGCCGGCAGGGCACATCAGAAGCATACCGAGGGCGGAGATTTCAGGCAGGCTACCTACAGGGCTGTGCGACAGGGCCTGATGAAGGCATATACCTCAGGCAATGCCCATATACTTGAGCCGTATTATGATTTTGTACTTGAGCTGCCCAAGGAATATACAGGCAGGGCCATGACCGATATAGACAGGAAATCGGGCAGGATAACCGGACATCAGGAGTCAGAGGAGAGCGGCATGGTACTGCTTTCGGGTACTGCGCCCGTTTCGGAGCTTTCCGGGTATTCAAAGGATGTGACTGCCTATACCAAGGGACTGGGCAGCTTTTATACCACCTTTGCGGGATACCGCCCCTGCCATAATGAGAGCGAGGTTATAAAGCAGAAAGACTACGATCCGCTGACTGACGGCAGGAATCCGTCATATTCCGTATTCTGCGCTCACGGGGCAGGCTTTGCTGTGGAGTGGAACGAGGTAGATAATTATAAACATATCGATGTAAATATTGATTTTTCTGCTTACGATAAAACAACAAATGTGACACCGGCCGGAGAAAGTCCTAAAAGGACCTGGAGCATAAAGGAGATACGCATAAATGACGAGTCCGATGACGGCGGATCAAAAGGTTCGGGCTTAAATGAGATAATACTTTCAGGCGACGAGATCGATTCCATCATAAACCGGACATATTTTGCGAATAAGAAAACTGAATACAGGAATCCTTTCAGAAAGCATAAAAGTAATAAGGAGTTTTCGGACGGTCAGGGCAGGACATCGGCATTAAAGACAATAAATAAGAAACCCGAATATCTGCTGGTAGACGGCTATAACATCATATTTGCATGGGATGAATTGAAGGAGCTGGCTGCGGTAAACCTTGATGCGGCCAGGGACAGATTAAACGATATCCTGTCAAACTACCGTGCGGTCAAAAACTGTGAGATAATCGCGGTGTACGATGCCTACCGTGTAGCGGGACATCCTACGGAGTATCTTAAGCTCGGGAACATAAACATAGTATTTACAAAGGAGGCTGAGACTGCCGACAGGTTTATTGAACGCTTTGCTCATGAAAATGCCTCTAAGTACGATGTGACCGTGGCTACGAGCGACGGTCTGGAGCAGATTATTATACGAGGACAGGGCGCAAAGCTGCTCAGCGCAAGGGATTTTAAAGAAGAGGTTGACCGTACGGAGCATAAAATCCGTGAGGATTTAACCAGAAACAGTGACAATTTCAGTTTAAAACATACTATGGATACAAAAATAACGGATTTATTTTAGCAATATTTGGGCATTTTGACGGCGATTATTGTATAGAGTGTGGAAGAGTTTTGTGATATTATTCATTATTGTGGTCGTAAAGTTGTTATTTTTGTACAAATAACAACAATCAGACCGGTCAGGTCAGATATAAACATGAGTTTATAAAGGTGGTATTTATGAAAGCAAAAGGTTCGGTTATTTATAAAGCGACAGCGGTGCTGTGTATGTCCGCATTGGTTTTTACGGGCTGTTCGTCTGCTGAAGATGAGACTCACAGTATTGCGATTGTACGCGAATCGATGGAAAATGAATATGATCTTACCCGCTGTGAGACCAGGGATGTTATAAAAACAGAGTCCATTTCCTGTACATACAGTCAGCTGTTGCAAGAAGACCTTGCTTTTCCGGTAGGTGAGAAAACAGTCGCTTTCGTATATGTAAACGAAGGTGATGAGGTAAAGCCCGGCGATCTCGTGGCTAAACTGGATGTGGCTTCACTCGAGCAGGAAAACATCGATATGAGAGAGCAGATTGAGAAAAACAACCTGCTGATCAGCCAGGCCGATGAGATGATAGAGTATTACGAGAAGAAAATAGAAACACCCGGCTTGAGCCTTTCATCAAAGGAGAATTATCTTTCAAAGCTGCAGAAGCTTCGTGAAAAGAGAAGAACCTATTCGGATGAAAATGATTTCAATGAGATAAAGCTCTCAGCAAATGAGCAGCAGATACAGGCTGGTTCGCTGTATGCCAGCATAGAGGGAAATGTTTCCTTTATAAAGAAAGGCCTTGAAGGAAATACTTCCAATGCAGGAGAGACCGTTATAACGATACTTAATGCAAGCGTATGCGGTTTCCAGGCTATGGACAGGAATGCTGTCGAATACATAAAGGTAGGGGACAGGGTACAGGTAGTTACCAACCAGACCGGAGATGTTTATGATTCAACTGTTACCTCAGTTGATAAGGATTCGCTGAAGATAATATTTGAGCTTGACCAGCCCGACTTTTCGATAAAGGTTGGTACAAGAGGTACCGTAACTGTGGTACGCGGTGAGGCAGACGGAGTGTTATCACTGCCCAAGACCTGTGTTTTTGAAGCAGAGGACTTCTGGTTTGTTTATGTTTTGACCGACGAGGGTGTCAGGGAAATGAGAAAGGTTACGATCGGACTTGTCGGCAATGATTATATTGAAATAACTGGAGGAGTCAGCGAGAGCGATTCTGTTATCTTACGCAAGAGCTGATACGGAGGGTACAAATGTTAAAGAAGATGCTGATCCTTTTCGGACTTTGCGGATGCCTGATGCTTTCCGCGTGCAGTACGGAACAGGATACCGATAATGAAGAAATAGAGCTTCTTGAGCCGGTAAACGCAAAACTTGAAACCACCTATGTGACCAAGATGGATATCAGTCAGGTGGAGCTTCATGAGGGCGCTGTAATACCTGCCTTAGAGGAGTTTTCGTTTGATGAGAACGGTTATCTTTACGGTATATTCGTAGAGCCCGGAGACAAGGTATATAAGGGTGATGTTTTAGCCGGTCTTATGGGAAAGGATTACAATACCATCCTTGACTTAGAGGAAGAGATAGAAGATCTGGAGAAAAATCAGGAAGAGCTATTTGCCGGATATGACAAGGAGCTGGAGATAGCACACTTAAACGGCGGAGATACTTCCGAAAAGGAGCTTGAGATAAAGCAGAAAAAAGAGCTTGCCGAGTTTGAGCTTAAGCAGAAAAAGGACAGACTGGAAGAGCTTAAGAAAAACGATATCGGATATATCTGCATCACCGCTCCTTATGACAGTGTTGTGGCTGCCACATCTTCCGCAAGAGCAAACAGCTATGTATCAAAGGGTACTGCACTGGTAGCGCTTGAGACAGGTGAGGATCCGCTTATTACATGCGATTATATGACAGAAAATACCGTCAGCAAGTTTTATTCATTCTATGCTCTTGTCAGAGGACAGAGGTTAGAGCTTGAATATGTACCTTATACAAAGAACGAGCTTAAGGTTATCGTCAATAACGGAGTTACTCCGGTATCCAAGTTTAAGCTTAAGGATCTTGACGATAAGGAAATATATGTAGGTGATTATGCCAGTGTTATCGTAGTAAAGAACTACAGGGCTGATGTACTGGCCATACCTCAGAATGCGGTTTATTCCGATGCTTCCGGAGATTTCGTATACGAGATTAAGGGTGATGAAAGAATCAGGAGATCGGTTGTACTCGGTCTCTCGGACAATGCCAATGTCGAGATAGTATCAGGATTGGAGGAAGGAGCGCAGGTATATGTTAAGAGCTAAATCATTAAAAAAAGCCTTATGTCTGCTCCTGGTCCTTTTACTGGCATTTATCCCTTCGGTAAACAGCAGGGCAGAGGGTGATGATGTTCTGTATTTCGGAGCACTCGATGAGAGTATTGCGCAGAATGTTAATACCGCGATAGTGGAAAAAGGTGAATTTTATATAACCGGTGCCGTAAACGCTTCGCTTGATTTTGAAAGCAATCAGTATGTATTTAACGACATCCGTGAGGGTACTGTATATTTTAAAGAGTTTCTGGTAAGCCAGGGCGATACAGTTAAAAAGGGTGATCCGATAGCAAGGATCAGCGTTTCTATCGATGAGATAGAAAAGGAAGAGGTTGAGCTGAACTTAGAGGCTGCTAAGAAAAACCTCGAGGAATATATTCAGGATACAAGGCTTATGCTTAACCAGTACAAGATCGCAGCAAGCCAGGGCAGTGAAAAGGACAGAAAGCTTGCCCAGCTTTCATACGACCGCTTAGAGACCACCTTTAAGAGTGAAGTTGAAAAGCGTGAGAGCCGTATTGATGAGTATACATTAAGACTTGACCAGATCGAGGAGCTGGCAAGCCGTGAGTATATCTATGCGCCTACCGACGGTGTCATAGGATATCTTAACAGATTCAGATCCAATGAGGTTATAGGCTACTGGCCCCCTCTGTGTATCTTAAACGATCCTACCAAGGTAAGAGTCATAGTGGAAGGCGGTTCGGATCTCTTGAGATACAACATGCCCGTAAAGATCGTTCAGTCATCTAACGGCAGAAGCGTTGAGCTTACCGGCAGGGTTAAGACCTTAAAGAGTCCTGCAAACTCAGTAAACCTGATGGCGCAGAATGACATTATAGAGATATATGGTGATACCACCAAGCTCAGACCCGGTAACGAAGTGAGCGTAAGATTTGATAAGATTTATGTAGAAGATGCCCTTATGGTTCCGAGGACAGCAGTAAAGTCCGATAAGAAAGGCAGCTACTTAAATGTTTACGTGAACGGTTTCTCAAGTAAGAGATACGTTGTTATCGGTGGGGCAGACGGAACCCGCAACTGGATAGTTTCAGGTGTTGAGGAAGGCGACGTCATTATTTTAGATTAAGTCATTTTCTATCTTTAAAAGGGGATTCATATGTTTCACTTAATGCTGCAGAAAATTCTGCATAAAAAATGGATGGCTGCGAGCCTGCTGATAGGTAATATCCTGCTGGTAGCCATAGCTGTAAGCCATCCTATGTATCAGGAGGCATCAAGAAACAGGATGCTTACTGATGAGTTTGCCAATTATATGAAGGATAACAATGCTTATCCCATGATCATAGATGTTGAAGGACTTATCAGAAAAAATGCGGGTATTACCGATACCAAGCGTATACGTGAATTTGCCAATACGGCAGCAGAGCAGTTCGGTGTATCCGAGGTCGAGAAAAAGTGCGTAAGAAGTCTTGTATCAAGTGTCGCTGTACCTACTGCGATGTACGACAGAAATGCGGGCGAGCTTAAGCTTTGCGTTGCCAGCATGTCAGACCTTGAAAAGCACAGCACCATCGTTTCGGGTAAGATGTACTCAAATACCATCACCGAAGACGGATATATCGAGGCAGTTATCAGCCAGAGCGCCATGACAGAGTCAAACCTGCTCATAGGCGAGGAGATGTATTTCAAATCCATCAAGTACGCTGAGAAGGATCTCGTAAAGATCAGGATCGTCGGTGTTTTCACAAATTCTGAGGATAATGATAACTACTGGGTTAAATCACCCTCAACCTACAATAACTTCTTAATGATCGATCCCGGCCTGTTTGAGCAGGGCTTTATGGCAAACAATACCGTAAAGTACAATGTAAACGAGCATTGGTATACATTATTCGATTATAAAGAGATAAAGCCTTATCAGATTGACAACATTATCGAGATAACCGAAAAGGCATTAAAGGAAAACAATAATGTCTACAGCAACATGGCTACTCCCGATTATATCGATCTTATGAAGGATTATGCCGTAAAGGAAAAGCAGATTTCCGTTACACTGGCAATCCTTCAGGTACCTGTAATCGTACTGCTGTGTGCATTCCTTTTCATGATATCCCGTCAGATGCTCGAGATGGAAGAGAGCGAGATCGCTATCTTAAAGTCAAGAGGTGCGGGACGTCTCCAGATCATCTGGCTGTATTTCCTGCAGTCCATGTTCCTGGCACTCATCAGTTTCCTTGTCGGACTTCCTTTAGGAAAGCTGATATGTAAGGTACTCGGTGCATCCAGTGCGTTCCTTGAGTTTTCAGCAAGGAGAAACCTTATAGTCGAATATTCGGTAGAAGTACTTTATTACGGACTTGCAGCAGTATTTGTATCCATGATAATGACACTTTTACCTGTACTTAAGCGCTCTACCGCATCCATCGTTTCAGTTAAGCGTAAGCGCCAGAGACAGAAGAAGCCTTTATGGCAGACACTGTTCCTTGATGTGATAATGCTCGGTGTATCCATTTACGGATATTACACATTCAGCTCTCAGGAGGACGACCTTTTAGTAAAGGTGCTCAGCGGCGAGTCCCTTGATCCGCTCATATTCTTAAGCTCCTCACTGTTCATCCTCGGAGCCGGACTGTTTTCACTGAGACTTCATTCACTGCTTGTCCGTTTGATCTATAATGTCGGAAAGCACAGCTGGAAGCCTGCGAGCTATACCTCCTTCCTGCAGCTCATCCGTACCGGCAGCAAGCAGGCATTTATCATGGTATTCCTTGTACTTACCGTTGCATTCGGTATGTTCAATACCACTATAGCAAGGACCATACTTGCCAATGCGGAGAAAAACAATGATTACAATATCGGTGCAGATGTTGTAATGAAGGAATTCTGGAAGAACAATGCGGTATACGCAGCTCATGACCCCACACAGCAGGTAGAGCTCTCATATACCGAGCCTGATTTCGGAAAATACAATGACTTAGCCGGTGTAAAGTCCATGGCTAAGGTATATAAGTCGGAAAATACAGTGGTTTCCACAGGTAAGCAGGAGAAGGATGTAACCCTGCTCGGTATCAATACCAAGGATTTCGGCGAGACCACAACTCTTGACAGAAAGCTTTTGGAGTACAACTACAGGGAATACCTGAATGTACTTTCAAAGAATTCCGATGCGGTACTCGTTTCTATCAACTTCAGGGATAAGCTGGGCGTAAAGCTCGGTGACCAGATAACCTATACCATCACCGACGATATCAAGACCGGCAGCGGTACAGGTATTGTATACGGTTTCTTTGAGTACTGGCCCGGATACCAGAAAAATAAGGTTGTAATATCTTCTGACGGCACTTCCAAGAACGAAGAGCAGTACATGGTAGTTGCACATCTTTCCGCAGTACAGGAAAAGGTCGGCGTATTCCCTTATGAGATCTGGATGAATATGGGTGGAAATACCGAAAACGTATATTCATTCATAAAGGATAATAATATCCAGGTTACCAAGTTCATCGATGCTGTTGAAAACAAAGAGGCTATCAGCCGTGAAGCTTTGTTCCAGGGTACCAACGGTATACTTACCATGAGCTTTATCACCATACTGCTTATCTGCGGTATCGGTTACCTCATCTACTGGACACTGTCGATACGTTCGAGAGAGCTTCTCTTCGGTATCTTCAGAGCTATGGGTATGGGCAAGAACGAAGTCATCCATATGCTGGTAAATGAGCAGGTACTGACCGGAGTAGTGGCTATCGCATTCGGACTTATTATAGGATGGATATCATCCAGACTGTTCGTACCTATCATCCAGATAGCATACTCGGCTACCGACAGATCTCTGCCGTTAGAGCTTATCACCAGAGATTCTGATATTGCCAGACTGCTGATCATCATCGGACTTGTATTTGCAGCATGTCTTGCAGTACTTATCAGACAGGTTTACAGCATGAAGATTTCACAGGCTCTGAAGCTTGGTGAGGATTGATAAGATACCAAAATAACTTTGGATTTTGGAGAATATTATGAAATACATTATCGAAACAAAAGATATAGACAGGGATTTCCCGATAGCCGGACGTGAGCCTGTACACGTATTAAAGAAGGTGAGCGTCCAGATACCGGAGAAGAGCCTGACCATCCTTAGAGGACCTTCAGGTTCAGGTAAGACCACGCTTATGAATATCATCGGAGCTCTGGATACTCCCACAAGCGGCAAGGTATTTTTTGACGGACAGGAGATATCCGCGATGTCAGATACCGGCAGGGAAAAACTCAGACGTAAAAATGTTGGATTCGTATTCCAGTCGGTTTCACTTATACCGATGATGACCGTGTATGAGAATGTCGAGTTCAGTCTGAGACTTTCAGATTACTCCGGAAACAGAAAAGAGAGAGTTCATCAGTGCTTAAAGATGGTCGGACTTCAAAACCGTGCAGATCATATGCCTCAGGAGCTTTCCGGTGGTGAGCAGCAGCGTGTGGCCATAGCCAGAGCCATCGCCCACAGACCGAGAGTCGTATTTGCCGATGAGCCTACTGCAGAGCTGGACAGCCAGACAGCCATCACTGTAGTAAATATCTTTAAAAAGCTCGTCGCAGAAGAGGGCGTAACGATCGTAATGACTACGCACGATGTGGGCCTTATGGATGCCGGAGATACCGTGTATACCATAGAGGATGGCCGTGTGGCAAACTGCGTAGTAAATAAAGAACTTTAATGATAAAGGCTATTGAGGTGAAAAAATGGGAAAATCCGATAAAAAGGATAAGAATATAAAGAATACGGCTGAGGAAGCAAAGGACATGCAGGAAAGCGTTGCCGAGGGCAGTGCTGAATCCATGTCAGCCATTACCTCTGATATGGCAAACGAAGCTACCGACAATGACCTTATCTCAGGTGAGAATGCACCGATGGTATTAGCTGAGAACCTTGTAAAGATATACAAGACCTCAGAGTTAGAGGTACTTGCTCTCCAGGGACTAGACTTAAGGGTAGAACGCGGTGAGCTTACAGCCATCATAGGTAACAGTGGTTCAGGTAAATCCACCTTCCTTAACATGTTAGGCGGACTTGACGAGCCCAGCGCAGGCAAGCTTTTCGTAGACGGAAAGAACCTGTTTAAGCTGACAGCAAAGGAAAAGGTGTTATATAAGAGGGACACTGTAGGATTTGTATGGCAGAATAACGGAAGAAACCTGCTGCCTTTCATGAATGCCATGGAAAACATCATGACACCCATGCATCTGACCAGTGAGAAAAACAAGAAGGAAAGAGCACTGGAGCTTCTTGATCTTGTAGGCATGTCCCACAGAAAGTTCAGCCGTATGAACCAGCTTTCCGGTGGTGAGCAGCAGCGTATCGCCATAGCCATAGCACTGGCAAACAAGCCTAAGTTATTACTTGCCGATGAGCCCACAGGTTCAGTAGACAGAAAGACAGCAGACTATATATTTGACCTGTTCAAGCGTCTCAACCAGGAGATGGGACAGACCATCATCATAGTAACCCACGACGTTGAGCTCTCAAAGAAGGTTGCGAGAGTAGTAGCCATCAGGGACGGTAAGATAAGCAGTGAGCGTATCTTAAAGGAGCACTACAGCAACCTCGGAAACGGTGAGATCAACTGGATGGAAGAGGAAACCCAGGACGAATACTCCATCGTCGACAGGGCAGGCCGTATCCAGATACCCAGAAATATGCTTGACTCCCTTGAACTCAAGGGCAACAAGATCAAGGTTACCTGCGAGGATAAGACCATCATGCTGCATAATCCTGACGATGAGCAGTAAAACTACATGACTACAATTGTAGTATAAATTTGTTGGAAATTTTTAAAAAAATATTTGACATTTTCGATTTCTATGATATAATAGCCTATGTGCGTGAATTTTGGACGGAAAACATCAAGGAAGAAATTCCCAGTTGATATTTAAGGAGGTGTAAGAAATGGGAGCTATTTGCCCGAAAAACAGAACTTCTAAGGCAAGAAGAGACAGCCGTCGTGCTAATTGGAAGATGACTGCTCCGAACCTTGTAAAGTGCAGCAAGTGTGGTGCGCTTATGATGCCTCACAGAGTATGCAAGGCATGTGGATCATACAACAAGAAGGAGATCATCCCTCAGGAAGCTTAATGAAGGAAGAAGCATATGCCGGGTATTTACCCGGCACTTTTGCTATATGTAGGGATTATGAAATAATCCCTACAGTCAGTCTGCGTGATATGTCCGGTTTCGAAGAAACCGAGACCGGAAACGCTTGACGCAGTATAATCTAAGAAAACCCGGAACGACAGTGTAGGGTTTTTTCATTAGCACCTATAGTGGAATGGATACCACGCAAGCTTCCGAAGCTTGTACTATGGGTTCGAATCCCATTAGGTGCGTTAAAAGGATACTGTTCCTGGTATCCTTTTTTTATTGCCTAATTTTCCCTTGCGGCTTGACAGAAATTGTGGTATGATGATATTTAGGGAAAAAGGGTATAAATATGAACTTTTGATAACAAATCCGGATTGATTTCCGTATTATTATCGGAGGATGATTATGAGGATAGATATTTGGGCAGCAGGCTTTTTGGACCTGCCAAAACCGGTAATAGTTACCATATCTTTAAGCGTATTCGCCGTCCTTATGCTGGCAGCGTTTGTCTTTTACATGTGGAGCAATCAGGAGAGGTCGGCCGAGATAGCCCGTGAAGTACAGCACATTACAAATGAGATAGGTGCCGGGATAGTTGATTTTATAGCCGGAAATGACGGCTATATCACCTATGCCAGCAAGGGCTTTTACACCTTCCTGGGATACACTGCAGAAGAAGTAAAAGAGAAGTTCGGGAACGGATTTTACAACCTTTTGGAAGAGCCTTACGCAGGGTACCTCAGGGGTGCGGTGATCGACGATTCCTTTAAGATAAAGGAAGAGATGAAGATACACACCAAATGGGGTGTAAAGTGGGTCATCGTTTCGGGAAATGCCGTTCTCAGAAAGAAGATTTACACTGTTTCGGTAGTTTTGGTTGATATCACAAATGAGAAGCTGTTAAATGAGCAGGTAGCCATCCAGGAGGAAAGATACAGACTGGTTACCGAGTTATCAAACGACGTGATCTTTTCCTATGTTATTTCGGACGATACACTGACTATGTCAGATAACTATAATGATTTCTATCAGGGCTCTATCTTTATAAAAGAGTTTATAAAGGGAGAACACTGGAAAGATCCTTTTATTGAGCCGGAAGACGCTGAAAAGTTTGCTGAGCTTTTCAGAATCCTTACCGCTAAGGGCGAAAATGTTGACGAACAGCTGAGGATAAAGAACGCTGCAGGCAACTATGTATGGTGCAGGCTTATAGGTATGCCCGTAAGGGACCATGACGGATATGTAAAGGAAGCGATCGGAAAGATCATCAATATTGACCTGCATAAGAAGGAGCTCGCCCGTCTGGAGACAAAGGCTATGAGAGATCCTCTGACAGGTGCTCTTAATAAAGAGTATACCAAGGTATTTATCGAGCGTTACATGGAAGAAAATCCAGATAAGAACGGTATGCTGTTTGTAGTTGATATCGACAAGTTTAAAGAGGTCAACGATACCTACGGCCATCTGGTAGGAGATAACATCATCATCGAGGTGGTAAGGGCTATCACGAAGTCTTTCAGATCCAGCGATATAGTAGGCCGTATAGGCGGTGATGAGTTCGTCGTATTTGCATGCAACGTCCAGAAAAAGGAAGATCAGATCAAGCAGGCTCAGAAGCTCCACGGAGTACTGCGCCAGCCTGTAGAGGTAAACGGAAAGATAATAAAGAAATCCGCAAGTATCGGTGTTGCCATGTTCCCTGACCATGGTTCATCATATGAAAAGCTTGTCGAATGTGCGGATAAAGCACTTTATGCTGTAAAGGGCAGCGGCAGGGATGCATTTATCATGTACGACGAGTCATTTGAACGAGTAAAGAGAGATTAATGTTTTGAAAAAAACGATATATTTTGACAATGCAGCTACCACACGTATGGATGACAGGGTCCTGGAGGCCATGATGCCATATATGAAGGACAGCTTCGGAAATGCCAACGGAAAATACTCTGTAGGCTATGAAGCCCGTAAGGTTGTAAACGAGGCAAGAAAACAGGCTGCTGCTATGCTCGGAGCTGAGCCGGATGAGATTTATTTCACATCCGGAGGAACTGAAGGAAATAACATGGTCATCCGTGGGTTCCTACGGAATGCGATGCTTGGCAGTGATAGTTTAGACTACGACAGTAGAATAATCATATCGGATGAAATCGAGCATGATTCAGTCCTGCAGACCTTGAAGGATGTTGAAAAAAATGATGTTAAGACAGTGATGTTAAAGCCTGACCGGGCCGGAAACATCAGTCCCAAGGATTTGGAAAAGGCACTGCAAAGCGTATTCGGAGCTAAAATTCCTGCAGATTCAGAGAAAAAAATTCTTGTATCGATCATGCTGGTAAATAACGAGACAGGAAACATCCAGCCCGTAAAGGAACTGGCGGATATTGCTCATTCATATAATTGCCTGTTCCATACCGATGCCGTACAGGCAGCAGGGCATATGCAGATCGACGTGAAGGAGCTTGGTGTTGATTTATTAAGCATCAGCGGACATAAGCTTTACGGACCCAAAGGTACAGGTCTTATATATGTAAAGCGTGGTGTAAAAATCATACCGATGATAACCGGCGGGGGACAGGAGCGTGGTATGCGTTCCGGTACGGAAAATGTACCGGGTATAGCAGGGCTTGGTAAAGCCTGCGAGCTGGCAAAACAGGAATACGAAGCCAACAGCAGGAAGGAATCCGAGATAGCGGGATACTTTAAGAACAGATTGTTAAGCAGCATCTCAGGCGCTAAGCTTAACGGGGACGGAAAGTGGATACTGAACTTCTCATTCCCAGGCATAAACGGTACTTCACTGACGCTCAGACTCGATATGGAGGGTATCTGTGTATCCACCGGCTCGGCCTGCAGTGCGGGCCTTGACGAACGCTCGCATGTACTTACAGCACTTGGTCTACCTGTTGAGCAGATCGATTCATCCGTAAGGATCAGTATCGGTAAGTACAATACCATCGAAGAAGCTGAGTATACCTGCGAATGCATAGAGAGGCTTGTAAGTGAGTTACGCAGTCTCAGAGTCTGAGCCGGTTTAAGAGACAGGTTTTTCCATAGACTTAAGAAAGGATATTGGGGTTTTAAAAATCAAAAAATGATAGCATACGACTCACATCTTCACTCGGATTTTTCAACGGATTCAGGTGAAAAACAGGAAAAAATAATAGAGACCGCCATTAAAAAAGGACTTAAAGGACTTTGCTTTACAGACCATATGGATCTTTATTTCCCTATAGAATGTTCGAAAAAGTCCGGCGGCGATTTTACTTTTGATGTTGACAGATATTATGAGCTGCTCACAGAGTTAAAGAGCAGATACAGTGAAAAACTGGATATTCGCATAGGCTTGGAGATAGGACTGAGGGACGAGTCTGAACTGAGGGATAAGTGTATCAGTGAGTACAATGAAATGACCGCAAAATATCCATTTGACTTTATCATCGGTTCCACACATTGTCTGGAGGACATAGATCCTTACTGGGAGGAGTACTGGGATGGAAGAACAGCAGAAGAAGGGCTTGACAGATACTTTGATGCCATTGATAAAAATGTTTCTGACTATGATTGTTTTGACTCCCTGGGTCATCTTGACTATCTTGTTCGGTATGTCTCGCCGGAAGCGTGCATGAAAAGCGTTGAGACACGAGGGCTTGACAGTGCTTTGGAGGATAAAGATCCTGCAGGTAAAAACAGACAGTTTAACCCTACCAGCCTGAAGAGACTCTACGGTCAGAAAATATATAATCCTGTCGACTTTAAGGATTATATCGACAGCATCTTAAAGAAGATAATAGACAGGGGAAAAGCTCTGGAGATAAACACAGCAGGCTTAAAGTACGGCTTAGGCTTTGCACATCCAAAGAAAGAAATCCTTGAAAGATATAAGGAGCTGGGCGGAGAGCTTATCACTGTCGGCTCCGATGCTCACATAGCGGACCATCTGGCATATGATTTTGATACAGTCTGTGAGCAGCTAAAGGATTTAGGCTATAAGTATTATTTTATATATAAGAACAGGAAACCCGAGGGGATTTTGTTGTGATCCCGGACGGTGATCATTGGTAACAGAAATGGCATTTGACGGAATAGTAATAGCAAATATAGTTCGTGATATGAAGGAGAAACTTGTAGGGGGCAGGATCCTGAAAATCCAGCAGCCCGAAAAGGACGAACTGATCATCACGATAAAGAACTACGACCAGTACAGGTTATTTATATCGGCGGACGCAAGCCTGCCGCTCATATATTTAAGCTCCTCGAAGAAAGAGGCACCCATCACGGCACCGAATTTCTGCATGCTGCTCAGAAAATACATAGGCACTGCAAGGATAGTCGATGTATACCAGCCCGACTTGGAACGTGTGGTAGTCATGGAGCTTGAACATCTCGATGAGATGGGTGATGTATGCCGGAAAAAACTCATAGTGGAGATAATGGGAAAGCACAGCAATATTATCTTCTGCGGTGAGGAAGAAGGAAGCTTAAGGATCATCGACAGTATAAAGCATGTATCGTCGGCAATGAGTTCTGTAAGAGAGGTACTTCCCGGGAGAGAGTATTTTATCCCCCGTCAGGAAAACAAGGTGAACCCGCTTACAGTTACAGCAGAGGATTTTGCAAGACTTATCGGCGAATATCCCGATAAACTGGGTAAAGCCATCTATATGAGCTTTACCGGATTCAGTCCCCTGATGGCAAACGAGATAGTCTACCGTGCGGGTTTTGACGGAGAAACCAATGCTAAAGACCTGAGCAGTGACCTGCTTTTACATCTGTATAAGCGTTTTGAAAGCATAGTTGAGGACATAAAAGAGGGCAGATTTTACCCCTGTATCTGTTTTGATGGCATAGACAATGCCCCGGAAGAAACCGGAGCAGAGCCGGATACGGCAGATATAAAGGAAAAGGGTAACCCGGTAGAGTTTGCTGCAACAGAGCTCACCTTATATAAAAATACTCCCGGTATGGCTGTGGTCGGATATGACAGCATCAGCCGTGTGCTTGAGGAGTACTATGCAAAAAAGAATGTAGTAACCAATATCAGGCAGAAATCCACCGACCTCAGAAAAGTAGTAAGCAACGCTCTTGAGAGGACAGTAAAGAAGCTGGAGCTTCAGCGTAAGCAGCTTGCCGACACGGAAAAGCGCGATAAATACAAGCTCTACGGTGAACTTCTCACTACCTATGGCTACGGTATAGAGAACGGCGTGAAGGAATGTACTCTCAACAATTACTACACAGGTGAGGACATCAGAGTGCCTCTCGACCCGGACATCAGTCCTTTGGATAATGCCAAGAAATACTATGAGAAATACTCTAAGTTAAAGCGTACCTATGAGGCTGTATCCGTGCAGGTAAAGGCCAGTGAGGAAGAACTGGAGCATCTGGAGTCCATAAATGTGGCACTGAATATTGCAGATTGTACCGACGATCTGGATATAATAAAAAAAGAGCTGATAGAGTGCGGATATATAAAAGGTCATTTTGGCCACAGTAACTTCGGCGGGAAAGCCGGAAACAAAAACGGCAAGAGCATAAATAAAAATGCCGGCAGCCGTGAAAAGTCAAAGCCCCTGCACTATGTGACGGAGGACGGTTTTCATCTGTATGTCGGAAAAAACAACTATCAGAATGATGAGCTGACCTTTAAGGTGGCAAACGGCGGGGACTGGTGGTTCCATGCCAAGAAAAACGCAGGCTCCCATGTCATAGTAAAGACTGAGGGCAGAGAGCTGCCTGACAGGGTATACGAGCAGGCAGCGGCACTGGCAGCCTACTATTCAAAGGCAGCTGAGAATACAAAGACCGATGTGGACTATCTGCAGCGCAAGGATGTAAAAAAGCCCAACGGAGCAAAGCCCGGATTTGTTGTGTATTATACCAACTATTCGATGACGGTGGTTCCTAAAATTGACGGTCTAAAAGAAATACACTCGGAGAAATAAAAATGATTGACAAACTGGAAAGAAAATTCGGCAAGTATGCCATAAGAGGACTGATGAAATATCTGATAATCCTCTATGCAGCCGGATTTATAATAAATGCTATAAATCCTACTTTGTATGAAACATGGCTGAAACTGGATATTGACAAGCTGCTCAGCGGTCAGGTATGGAGAATTATCACATTCATCATACAGCCCGTTGACACCAACAATATATTCAGGATACTTCTCATGCTGTATGTAAACTTTATGTTCGGTACATTACTTGAGAGTATGTGGGGCAGCTTCAGATTTAATCTGTATTATTTCTCGGGTATCCTATTTACGGCTTTGGCCATAGTAGCCATCTACATTTTTACATATCTGACTCTGGGCTATGGTTACAGTTATCCCTTGACCTTGGATTACCTGAATCTTACGCTTTTTCTGGCATTTGCGGTTACATTCCCGGAGCAGAGGTTCGGCTTTGGCGGTATGCAGAACGGGATAAGCATGTTTATGATCGTTTACCTCCTGGCGGTAGCACTGGATGTGGCACAGGCATTTGCGGTAAGTGCTTCTTATGGTATCGTTACACTCATGAGCAACCTTGTATGGGTAGGTATATTCTGTCTGTCTCCCAAAGGAAAGCATCTCGCCATCGGTTATCTGGTCCTTATCGGAGTAGAGATACTGCAGGGCTTTGCATCGGGCTGGCTCGTTGGAGTTATTGTCCTGATAGCCATAGCATTTTCACTGCTTAACTTCCTGCTGTTCTTTATCTCTTTAAAGAAAAAGGGCTTTGCACCAATGAATCCCGCCAGACGCGCATTCCAGCAGAGTCTGCGCCAGCAGGCCGCTCAGCAGGCTGCCCGCCGTGCCGCAGCTTCAAGACAGGGAGATCCCAATCACGGAAAGATCATAAATATCTATAAGCCCTCTGATCAGAAGGCAATGCACAAATGCGCTATCTGCGGCAGGACGGAAAAGGACGACGATTCTCTGGAGTTCAGATTCTGCAGCAAATGTAACGGCAGCTATGAATATTGCAGCGATCATTTATATACACATGAACACAAGACCTGATGTGAGATGAAGGTGTTAAATGTTATCAAAGGATTTAAAACTGATTTTCAGTGATAAAAAAATGATTATCCTGCTTATAGCACTGCTGGTTTTATCCGCCGCAGGCATTATGTTCTGTGTGCAGGAAACAACCGGACCTGCTGTAAGATTTGGAATAGCGGACGAGGACCAGACGGAATATTCCGGACTGCTGGTCACATACTTCGATGAAAACGAAGTGTTCAGTTCCTATTTCCAGGTGGTAAGAGGTACAAGGTATGAGCTTTCCGACATGTTTGATGCGGGCGAGCTCGATATGTATCTCATAATACCCAAGGACTTTACGGAAAATCTGTCGGATATCATAAACATGCCGATAGAAGGAAAGATCAACAGCTCCGACAAAACAAAGGCGGTGCTGCTTACCAACCTTGCAAATGCTTATTCCACATACATTTCCTCGGTAGAGATGAACTGTCAGGGCATAGTAAATGCCATGCGCAAGGACGGATGCTATGAATCCTCGAAAATCTCCGAGGTTAACAGGACTGTTTCGTTTGAACTTTTGTTTACGGCTCTCGGAAAGGATTCCTTCTTTAAGAGAGAGATCATAGAGAGATTTGAAGGTATATCCCTGGTTAATTACTATATATATGCCGGTATGATACTCATCATCCTGTATGCGGGACTCCTCGCAGGACTTAAGACCTTAAAGGAGAGAGTATCAAAGGTAGGTGACAGGCTGGTATCAGCCGGTATAGGAAAAACAAGGATTTTCATATCGGGACTGGCTGCATTCCTTATCGTGTACGGCGTTATCATGCTGGTTGCGGTCGGACTTATCGCCGCTCTGAGCGAGCTGAGTATCCCGGGCAGTGCCGTATTCTTTATCTTTAGTGCAATAGTTGTTTCCTGTGTGCTGTTTATGATCATTGCGAGATTCATGAACTCTGTATCGGGATATATGGTACTCGGAAACATGCTGATACTGTTTATGACCATAGCCGGCGGCGGGATCATACCGATCATGTATCTGCCGGAGGGCGTACTTGCCGTTGCAAGGTTTACGCCCACATACTGGTTCATAAAACTTGTTTTGAAAGCGGGGGTGTAAGATATGAGCCGCTTTATACTTAGATTAAAGATCTGTTTAAAGGACAGGACTGCAGGCATCTGCTATCTGATCTCATCCATCGTGGTACTGGCGCTGCTGCTCGGACTGGAAAGTGCGGGAGAAGAAAGAAGCTCCATACCCGTCGGACTTGTAATGTATGATGAGAGTGAAGAAGCGTTAAACTTTGCCAACGGCATGAAAAATACTCCTTCCGTGTATGTAAAGGAAGGAGAGCTTGAAGATCTCAGGGAAGAGCTCCTGGACGGCCTTATCGAGTGTATATTTATCGTAGATGAGGGCTTTGGAGAAAATATAAGACTGGGCTTCCCGGATGAGACGATCAGGGTTATATCCGGTGAGGATGACAGGGTAAGCGTAATATTGAGCGATATCACTGCCGGAAACATGATATATGATATCTGTTTCAATAAGGCATACAGGGCATATAAGGCTCTGAACGGAGAGGTACAGATGTCAAGGTCAGAGTATGCGGATGTGGTAGCCGCATTAAAAGAGGATTCCGACTTCGCATTTACCTTTAACCTCACATATGAGGACTCGTCCACGAAAAAGATTGAGGAAAAAGAGATCACCAACGGCATGATATACAAGCAGATGATAGCCGGAATGCTGGCCATGCTGCTGTGTTTGATCGCCTTTGTTTCCTGCAACTGCTTCTGCCTCGAGTACGAGTCGGGAGTGGCATACAGGTTAAAGGAATTACCCGGAAAAAGACTTCCTTCAGAAACTATGGACTTTTTTGGAATTTTCGTGTATACTTTACCTTTAGGGCTGGTAGCGGGATTCCTGATATCGGGAGTAAACGGACTGCTGTACAGTGTGGCATACCTATTCTTTATGTGCATACTGTGTACTTTGGTATCAAAGCTCATAAAGAAGACGGAAACCTACCAGATTGCGGGAGCGGTTATAGTCATAGGACTTGGCGTACTTGGATTCGTGAGTGTATTCTCCGGTATCATCGGAGGACCCGAGTTCCTGAAGTACACGCCCAATGCAATTTACATTAATATGTTATTATAAAGGGGATACGGTTTTGAACAATCAGCTTGAAAAATGTTATTTTGAGCTTGCTTTCACAGAGCTTGCGATGGATTATTACTCATTATGCGAGCGTGATAAAGAGTTACAGGAGAAAAAAAGTGAGGCCGTAAAGTCAAATGCTGATAACGACAGTTTCAGGAGCAGGCTTGAGGAGTTGATCGGCAAGTGCTTTAAGTCTTACGACGGTCTTGAAGAAACAGGCAAAAAGGCAGAAGACTTAAGGGACGAGCTTAAAACAGAGGTTGAAACTTTAGTCAGACGTATAGACAGGCTGGAGCTTGAGCACTATATAGATATCAGAAAAGAAAATCCTGATGAGAAGTTCGATTATTCAGATGATGACGAGGCTGCAAAGGCAGTACTTCGCAGCATATTTGGCGTAAACGACAATGCACTGATCAACGAACGCATCAAGATGGCAGTATATGAGCTGCCTGTCAGGATGACAAAGGTCAGATTTTTTGATATAGTAAAAAATGCTTTGAAGCTTTACATCGGACTCGGAAAAGATGTATTATCAAGGATGATATATATGCTGGAGAGTGCTTCAGGTCTCGCAGGTGATGCGGAATTCGGTGATGCTGACTTAAGTCAGATAGACAGCGAGGCGCTCCAGGAGAAATATGATTATTTAAATGATCTCGCCGGGATATGCAATTATATATGCGTTATCGGCAGATGCAGCGATGAGGTAAGGGCTGAGGAGCGTGAAAAGGTTGAAAGTCTCCTTAAACTTATAAAAGCATCCTCCTCGCTCGACGAAGGCTCTGATGCGGGTGAAGCAGAGAAAATCCTCACAGAACTTGAGGGCAGGCTTGAAGAACTGTCAGAAAAGAGACTGACACTTGAGGCAAAGCTTGAGGGATATCTGGAGTCAGAGGGTAAGCCCGATGAGGAAGCTGTAAAGCTCGAGAGCATGAGAAGACTGATGTCAACTTCGGTTTATGCTGAGCTTGAGATGGCAGAGATCGGAAATGCTGATGAGACAGATGTAGAATCAGAATTCAAGAAGCTTTCCGAGAAACTGGATATAGCATTTAAAAACGGAAACAGGGCACTTAACCGTGCCAGACAGGCAGCGGTACTTTCCACATTACCCGTATTTTTCAACTCACGTACAGAGGTTATGGATTATGTGAGAGAGTCGCTTTCAGCCTGCAGTAATATACATGAGAAAAACACCGCAGTTTCAAAAATCTTAAAAATGGAGTTCTAAAAGTGATCATTTGGAGCAGCAAACTGTTCATGTCGGACAGTATAAAGGAAAAGAATCTTAAGAAGTTCAAGAAAATTAAGAAAAAGATTGAAAAACCAAATAAGATCAGATTCGGTGCTCACCTTATCACTGTTAACACCAACGGTAAGGACCTGCTGGATATCTACAATATCACTTTCTTTCCGGTAAAGCATTTCAAGAAAGAAGATCATGATGTGCAGATTGTCGGTGTGGCAGGCGGATCGGACGAAGCTCAGGAGCTGGCGGGCGGCATCATTGCAAAACTGGTTAACGATGGTTACGAGCTTTCTCCTGACGGAGTAAATGCATATTTTGGAATAAATTAAAAACTATTAACGGAGCTTGAGCATGCTTACAGTTATTCTTACAATATTAAAGATAATAGGGATAACATTAGCGGTACTGATAGGATTGGTACTGCTTATTGTGCTGCTCGTAGGTTTCGTACCCATAAGATATAAGGCTGATGCTAAGTATCCTGCTGAGGCTGAAATGAACGAAGAAGTGATCAGCCGTAGAAAGCGTGATGCCCTGATGAATAAGGTCAGAGCCTCGACGGATGAAGAAGATAATTACGGTGAAGAAAAGAAAGGAATACCGGTCAGGGCAAATGTGGTGGTATCATGGCTGCTGCATTTCGTGCATGTTTCGGTTAACTTTGACAGTAACGGACTTATCATTAATGCAAAGCTGCTGGGACTGTTCAAACTTTATTCAAACGATCCCGAGTACGTAAAGAAAAAGGAAGAAAAGAGAAAGCAGAAAGAGGAAAAGGCGAGACAGAAGGCCGAGAAGGAAAAAGAAAAGAAGAAGGATGAAAAATCCGATACAGAGTCAGAGATCGAAGATGAAGTAAAGGAAGATGAGATAAAGAGTATCACAGACGGCAGCGAGAAGACTGCTGTTAATGAAACAGAGGACAACAAGGAAACAGAAACTACAGAAAAAACCGCTGAAGAAAAAGACTCTGACAAAAAAGAGCCGGACAAGAAAGAAGATAAAGAAAAGGAAGAAAACACCGACGAAGATACCGAGGACGAGGATGACGATGACTCCTGGTGGTTCGATGATGATGAAGAACCCGAACCTGAGGAACAGGGAGAAAAGGGTATCTTAGGTAAGATAAAGAGTATTCCTTCGAAAATAAAAGCAAAGATCAAGGGTATCAGGGATAAGATTAAGAATATAAAGCAGAAGATAAGGAAGCTAAACAAAAAGAAGAATTATATTCTTGATATGAAGGATGACCCGAGAGTAATAAGCGGTGTCAACTACGGAAAAGACAAATTGTTCCTGATCATAAAGAGATGCCTGCCCAAGAAACTCAAAGGAAGAGTTGCCTTTGGTATGGACGATCCCGCGACCACAGGTTACATAACCGGTGCCGCAAGTATGTTTTTCCCTATCTGGGGACCTCATTTTGATTTCGAGCCCGATTTCGAAAACAAGAAGATTGAGGCAGATGTGGACCTCAAGGGAAGAATAATTTTAGCGTTGCTTGTTATCCCTGCCGTAAAGGTATGGTTTAATAAGGATATAAAGTACATCCGCAAGAAGGTACGCGGATTCAAAAAACTGTAAAGATTTATATTTTATAAAAGGAGACAGGAAAAATGGCAGACGAGAAGAAAAACAACAATTTTGCAGAAACTATCACATCTCTGTTCAAAGGAATGGATTCTTTCATCACTACCAAGACTGTAGTAGGTGAAGCTGTGAAGTTTGATGACGGGACTATCATCCTTCCTTTAGTAGATGTAAGCTTCGGCGTAGCCGCAGGTGCATTTGTTAAGGATGCAAAGGGTAACAGCGCAGGTGGCGGATTAGGCGGAAAGATGTCACCCAGTTCGGTACTTGTTATCAAGGACGGACAGTGCAAGCTTGTAAGCACAAAGAACACCGATACCGTATCAAAGATCATCGATACAGTACCCGGCTTAATTGACAAATTCAAGAAGTCTCCCAAAGACAAGGAAAATGAGAAGGAAATGGTTAAAAAGGGAGAAGAGTTTTTAAAGGATCAGGAGAATTAAAAAAATGAAAAGAATTTATAAATGGGTAGCCTTATTTGTGGTATCCGTTTTATTGGTATGCTCATTTTCGGGTTGCGGAATGTTGGATGAAGAGACCGGTACACCAAGCTCAAACGGTGGTTCAGAAAAAGGATTGCTGGATGATCTGGACGGGTTACTGGATGATTTATTAAGTGATTCGGGTGATACATCATCGTATTCCGATGATGACGATTACGGATCATCAAGCCAGAGTTCATCAGACGATGATTTGCTTGGTTCACTTTTTGACGCTTTTTTCGGCAGCAGCTCATCTGATTACGGCTGGGGAGATTCTTCTTACAGCGGCGGCAGTGACAACTACATCGGCGGAAATACCGGTGAAAAGTTTGACTATGCAGATATCAGTGATATCCAGTCAGGTTCAGGAAAAGCTACCATTATGGTATACATTGTAGGCTCCAACCTGGAGAGCGACAGCGGGTGTGCTACCATGGATATCCAGGAAATGTGCGAGGCAAATATCGGCAGCAATGTAAACCTTATCATTGAAGCCGGCGGAGCAAAGAGATGGCAGAACAGTGTCATGACTTCAGGTAAGGTTGGAAGATATCAGGTAATCGGCGAAGGCGTTAAGAAACTTGAGGACCGTGGAAAGAAGAGCATGGTTGAGCCTTCAGAGGTACTTGATTTCATCAATTATTCAGTAAAGAATTTCCCTGCAGACAGATACGGATTCATTTTCTGGAATCACGGCGGCGGTACCATGGCAGGCTTTGGTATGGACGACCTGGCTACAGGAGACCTTTCACTTGATGAGATAGCAGATGTATTTGCAAGCAGCGGTGTAAAGTTTGACTTTGTAGGCTTTGATGCATGTCTTATGGGTACCATTGAGACAGCTTACGCATTATCAGGCAGTGCTTCATATCTTATAGCAGCAGAGGAAGAGGAGCCCGGATACGGCTGGTCATACACCGGCTGGCTCAAGGCACTCACCAAGAATCCTTCAGTTGATATGGAAAAGCTCGGAAGCATCATCGTTGATGACTTCGTAGCAGCAAACGGTTCTGATGATGTTACACTGAGCCTTATCAATTTAAGTAAGATAAAGAATGTTTATTCAAAGCTTAGCTCACTTTGTGCAGACGGTAATGAAGTACTTTATGCCGGAAACTATAAGGCACTTGCTAAGGTTAGAAAGAACACTAAGTGCTACGGCGAGGGCAATTACGATCAGATCGATATCATTGACTTCTGTCAGAATTGCGGTCTTGACGGAGCAGATGATGTTATAGCAGCAGTAAAGGACTGCGTTGTATATCATAAGACAAACATCACCAGGACCAACGGCCTGGCTATGTATTTCCCTTATGATTATCCCAGCTACTATAAGCAGATGAAGAGCATGATGAAGAGCTTTGGCATGAATGATGACAAGGTTTCAGGCTTCTTCAGCAATTTCCTTTCAGCAAGATCCGGCGGTTCAGTATCAAGAGCTATGACTCCTATCGCTGTTAAGACCGGTTACGAAGACGATACTCAAGAAGAAGACCTCACCACAGAAGAGTGGTATAATGAGGAAATAGCTGCCGAGACAGAGATCGTAGAGTTCGAATTAAATGAGGATGGACTCCTTCCTTTGACAGAAGAGGGAGACGGATATGTCCTTGAACTTACCGATGAGCAGTGGGATGCAGCCGCTATGGTAGATCTTGGTGTATACCTTGATGACGGCGAAGGCTATATCGACCTTGGAAATGATAATGCATATGAACTTGACGATAACGGCAACCTGATAGTTGATTTTGATTACAAGTGGGTTGCTATCGATGAGCAGATCGTACCTTACTTCGCAGTAGAAGAGGGTGAGACAGCTGATGGCGGCTGGTATACATACGGTATAGTAGAGGCGGTATTTACCAGTGCCAGAACAGGCGAGACCAGGGACATCGATATTCTCCTTTACTGGGATGATAAGCATGACGGCGGTTATGTAAAGGGCTACAGGACATCTTCTGATGACGAAGGTCCTACACAGGCTGAGCGTAATGTTGCTAACTTCGTAAAGGGCGATACCATCCAGTTTGTATGTGATTATTACACATATGACGGTGAGTACGACGATAAGTGGCTGTTCGGCGATCCTATCGTTATCGACTCTGCATTAAAGGTTACCTACGAAGAAGTAGGCGATTATGATGTAGACGTATACGGTCATATCCTTGATGTATACGGAAATGATTATTATACAGAGACACTGTCACTTACCTTTGAATAAGGCTGTAAAACAGTTATCCGCAGAGTCTTTTAAGGAAACGAAAAAAGTACTTGCATTATTTTACAACTTGTGATAGAATGTCAAATGTTTAAGGCTTTGGAGCCAAATTTGCGCGACAGGAGGTGTTTATAATGGCTAAATGCGCAATTTGTGAGAAAGAAAATAGATTCGGACATCAGTTAAGCTATTCAAGAAGCCACGTATCAAGACGTGCTAACAGAATGTGGAAGACAAATGTTAAGTCTGTTAGAGTAAAGACCGCTGGCGGCACACAGAAGATGTATGTATGTACAGCTTGTCTCAGGTCCGGAAAAGTAGAACGTGCTTAATTTATAAGTACGAACAGATTAAAGTTAAGGGCATGCTCTCGTTCCATGAGTGCATGTCTTTTTTCGTACTATATAGTAGAACTAATATCTGAAGTTGTAATTCTGAGCAGAGGCTTGACTGCTTTGACAGGAGAGTGTCAGGCGAAGGATAAAATATAGAAAGGGCATACATAAATATGGCTACGGTAAATAATTGGAAAGACAGTCTTATAAATGAATACAACAGTGAGTATTATAAGGAACTGACCGCTTTTTTAAAAAATGAATATAGCACTAAAGTCATATATCCCCCCGCAACAGAAATATTCAATGCATTGAAATACACACCTTTAAGCAGAGTAAAAGCAGTTATACTCGGACAGGATCCATACCATGAGCCAAACCAGGCACACGGACTTTGTTTTTCTGTACTGCCCGGAAATCCTGCTCCGCCTTCCCTTGAAAATATATATAAAGAATTAAAGGATGACTGCGGCTGTTATATACCCAATAACGGATATTTAAAAAAGTGGGCGGATCAGGGAGTCTTATTATTGAACACGGTTTTAACAGTGAGAGCACATGCTGCAAATTCACATGCGGGACATGGTTGGGAAAGATTTACAGATGCAGTTATTAAAGCAGTAAATGAAGAAAACAGACCAATTGTATTTTTACTTTGGGGAAGTCCTGCACAGAAAAAAGCAGCATTTTTAAATAACCCTAATCATCTGATTTTAAAAGCACCTCATCCGAGTCCGCTTTCTGCATACAGAGGATTTTTCGGTTGCAAACATTTCAGTAAAGCAAATGAATTTTTGACATCAAATGGATGCACACCGATAGACTGGCAGATCGAAAATATTTAAGAAAATCGGAGATAAAAATATGGACGGAATGTATGAAAGAACTGCAATGTGTATCGGAGAAGATGCAGTTAAAAAATTACAAAAAAGCCATGTCGCAGTTTTTGGAGTAGGCGGTGTCGGAGGTTATACTGCCGAGGTTTTGGTGAGGAGCGGAATAGGAGAAATAACCGTAATTGATAATGATGTTGTATCCGAATCCAATTTAAACAGACAGATAATCGCACTACACAGTACCATAGGAAAAAAGAAAACTGAAGTAATAAAATCAAGACTTTTGGATATAAATCCGGAATTAAAAATTCACGCATATGATATGTTTTTTTTACCGGAAAATTCAAAAGAAATTGATTTCATAAATTTTGATTTTATTTGTGATTGTGTGGATACCGTTACCGCAAAATTAGAAATAATAATGCGTGCAAAAAACGAAAATATTTCAATAATAAGTTCATGCGGAACAGGCAATAAAACCCATCCTGAAAAATTAAAAATCACTGATATTTTTTCAACAAAAAATTGTCCTTTGGCAAAAGTAATGCGCAAAGAATTAAAGAAAAGAAACATAGAAAAATTAGATGTAATTGCATCTGATGAATTAATAAATAAAGCAGAAAAAGAAATAGTCAGAACGCCCGGAAGTGTAGCATTTGTGCCGTCGGTCGCAGGTATTATGATCGCAGGATTTGTAATTAATAATCTGATAAAACAATAAAAAACGAATTAAAAAATTATTGAAAAAACAAATAAAAAACAGTATAAAAAATTGAAAAGAAATTGTAATACAAATAATAAAAATTACAATTTCTTTTTATTTTAAATATTTATTATTGACAATTAGAAAAATAGATAATATAATCACAACATAAAACAAATCGTTGTTTTATTGTGCAGTATTGCGAAAAATCAAATAATTAATTATTTAATTTTTGGCAATGTCGCACATTTACATTTTATTAATACAGTGATATAATTCCACTGTATATTTTTTCCTATTATTTATGGAGGGCGTTATGAAATACGAAGAGATTGTTGCAAAAGTTAAAAAAGCTTATGCAAAAGCTGATACTGCACTTGTAGATGAGCATCTTGCAGTTCAGGTTGATGTAACCGGCGAAGGCGAAGGCGCCTTCTATATCGAAGTGGCTGACGGAAAGATCAATGTTGAGCCTTGGGAATATCTTGATCATGATTTCAAGATCCAGTGTACAGCAGAAGAGATCATTGCTATCGCTGAAGGCAAGAAGAAACTTGGCGCAGAAGTTGAGTCAGGCAATGTTTACATTTCACGTAACTTTGATAAGGTTGCAGTATTCGATCTGATCGTTGCAAAGAAGAGCGCTAAGAAGGCTGCTGCTCCTAAGGCAGAGAAGAAGACAGCTAAGAAGGCTGCTCCTAAGGCAGAAAAGAAAACAGCTGAGAAGAAAGTAGCTAAGAAGGATACCGCTGCTGCAACTGCAAAGAAAGAAGCTGAGAAGGCTGCAAAGGCTGCTGAGAAGGCAGCAAAGAAGGAAGCTGAGAAGGCTGCAAAGGCTGCTGAGAAAGCTGCAAAGAAGGAAGCTGAGAAGGCTGCAAAGGCTGCTGAGAAAGCTGCAAAGAAAGAAGCTGAGAAGGCTGCTAAGGCTGCTGCAAAGCCTGCAAAGGCAGTTAAGAAGGCTGCTGACAAGGTTGAGGCTAAGGATAAGAAGAAGCCTGGCAGAAAGCCCAAGAACGCAGAAGTTAAGGCTTGATAATTTCAAGATTCAAAAGGCTACGGTTTTCCGTAGCCTTTTCTTTTTATATACAGCCAAAGATTCACTTATGAAGAACACAATTAAGAGTTGACTAAAAAATTTGAAAGTGATAGAATAAGATATTAGGGATAAAGGCGAAAAAACGTCCTATTATTATCTGCATTATTAGAAACAGATCAGGAGATAACATTATGGATGATGAAATCAGAGAGATAGCAGAACGTATAGCAGGTCTTAGAGATGCCTGCGGATATACTCAGGAAGAGTTTGCAAAAGAACTTGGAGTTGATATCGATACATATAAAGAATATGAATCAACCGGTAAAAACGTTCCTATCAGTACCATTTATCAGATATCGAAATTATGCAATGTGGATTTTGCTGAGATACTTACCGGCGAGTCTGCAAAGCTTGATACATATCACGTGGTAAGAAAAGGCCAGGGACAGGTCATCGACAGAATACCCGGTTATTATTTTAAAGACCTTGCTTACAGATTTACAAAGAAAATAATGCAGCCACTCCTTGTTACCATCGATCCTTCGGACAAGCCCGTCGATCTGGTTACACATAAAGGAGAGGAATTTAACCTTTGTTTAAAAGGAAAGATTATAGTTGTTTTAGGAACAAAGAGCATTCTTCTTGAAGAAGGAGACAGTGTTTATTTTAATCCTAATATACCTCATGGTCAGCGCTGCGGAGGCGATGAGCCCGGCACATTCCTTACGGTGATCACAGAAGTGTAAGTGCCCTGAGAGCTGTTAGGTCTTAGGGCGTAAATCAATCAGGAGAAGGGGTTTTTGATTGATAATGCAATACTATGTGACACAATAAAGGAATCAGGAGGACTATCATGTTAGAGAAGTATCTTCCCCGTATAGATTTTGATTCATACGAGGATTTTAAAGCAAATTATAAAGTAAATGTACCCGAGGATTTCAACTTCGGTTTTGATATCGTAGACGGATGGGCAAAGGAAAAGCCTGAGAACCGTGCACTTGTCTGGTGCGATGATGACGGTGAGGAAAAGACCTTTACATTTGCAGAGATGAGTAAGCTTTCAAACCAGGCTGCAAATTATTTCAAGAGTCTCGGACTTCATAAAGGTTCTGTAGTAATGATGATATTACGTCGTCGTTATGAATACTGGATCTGCGCAACAGCACTTATCAAGATGGGTGTTATCATAATCCCCGGTACTCTGCAGCTTACAACTCATGACCTTGTATACAGAGCAAAGGCAGCAAATATCGAGATGTTCATCGGCATCGACGATGATTTCGTAGTAGAGCAGATTGAAAATACTGTAAAAGAAGTACCTGAAGTAAAGAACATAATGCTTGTAAACGGTCACAGAGACGGCTGGCTGAATCTCCATGACGGCATGGAAGGTCAGAGCGATGTATTTGAGAGACCTACAGGTGATGAGCGTACTCATAACACCGATATAATGCAGATTTATTTTACATCCGGTAC
>JAEEVK010000138.1 GCA_016287095.1 Lachnospiraceae bacterium | reverse complement strand
TTTCATAAACAGCCTTATCGTTACGGTAGCAACAATTGCAATATCACTTGTTGCCGCATTGATGGCCACGTTTGCAATGACGCGAATAAAATGGAAGTTCAGTAAAATGATGAATGCGCTATTCATGCTGGGAATTACGATCCCCATGCATGCATCCCTGCTTCCGGTATACAGGACAATGTCAAACTTAGGTATCCTTAATTCCTATACATCCCTGATACTTCCTTATTCGGCTTTCTCACTTTCCATGGCAATACTTATTTGTACAGGATTTATGGATGATATTCCCAAGGAGCTTGATGAGGCTGCATGTATAGACGGATGTAACTTAGGCGGAATATTCTTCAAGGTAATAGTACCGCTTATGAAGCCGGCACTTTCAACTATAGGAATCTATACTTTCCTTCAGTGCTGGAACGAGCTTATGTTTGCTAACCAGTTCATGGCAACAGGCGACAAGATCACACTCCCTGTAGGTATCCAGCAGCTTTCTGCAGGACAGTCCATGACACAGTGGGGTCCTATCGGTGCAGCACTTGTTATAGCTACATTCCCTACACTGCTTGTATACATTTTCTTAAGCAAACGTATCCAGGACAGCTTTATTGCAGGAGCTGTGAAGGGCTGACATTGAATTGAAAATAACAGGAGTTTCCAAAAGGAGACTCCTTTATTTTTTTGCTTGCAATAACTAAAATGCTTGTGCTATACTATAAGTTGTTACATAAAAATTACATTTTCAGGACAGGACATTGGGAAATGCAGAGTGAAAAATCAAGCAAAAAAGAAAAACGTAAAAAGAATAAAAATGCTCTTTCCCAGAAACTGGGCGGAGTTTTTGTAATACTTGCGCTCGTACTGCTCATGGTTTCATTGGCATTTATTTTCATTGTCGTTTCTATGGAAAGAAAAAGATATGCCGTGAGAGAGGCTGAAAATGTACTTAATTCGCTGGCTACCAGTATAAGTTCGGATATAGATAATTATAATAATATAAGCAGGCTCATCATGGTTGAATCAAGAGTCAAGAACTTTCTTAAAGCTGATAAGAACAGGACTGATATGCTATGGTGTACCCAACAGGCAAGACTCGGTGCACAGGACATTTTAAATGTAACCTCCGGTGTTGATTCTGTATTTATGTTCAGAAACGATATGGAATATGCCACGACAATAAATCCCAGAGAATATTATCTTGATACGGACAGGATCGCGGAGCCTGACTGGAAATCCGGGATATTGGCAATGAAGGGCAGTTCGTCGCTGTCAGTGAATGGCAACGGAGCGATTTTCAAAACAACACGGGCAACCTTACTTACTATAAACAGGGCGATTTATGATAACGTCACACAGAAGCAGACGGGACTTTTATTCATGAATCTTTCGACAACATTCTTAGAGGATGAAATAAACATGGTCAATCCTGAAAATATTTGCATCTGCACGAAGGATGGGGTTTTTCTGGCAGGAAATAACAGATTGGTGGATTATTATATAGCCGATCATCCTTATGAGGATTTGACTGAGATTGAGGTACCCGAACCTACAGATATTTTGTCGTTATACACTTTAAAGGTAAGAGATCTGCCATTGGTGATACTTTATTCCATAAGAAAAGAAAGACGTTTAATGCCTTTGGAGCTGCTTTATCTGATAATGGTTCTTCCGCTTATTTATTTTGTTATTGTTGTTTTTGCAGGTTCATTCATTAAAAAGAACATTACTAACCCTATATTTGCGCTCACCTCTGAAATGGAGAAAAAACGACAGAAGGAAGTAATCGAAAAGATTGACATAAAGCTTCCAGATAATGAAATAGGTTCCCTGCAGGATGGATATAACAACATGGTCGACCATTCGAACCTGTTGATGGAGCGACTTGTAGAGAAGGAACAGACACTGCAGAAAGCAGAAATGCGAGTATTACAAGAGCAAATTAAGCCTCATTTCCTGTATAATTCACTGGAGACCATCGGCTTCCTGGCTATGGATGCCGGGGCTGAAAAGGTGCACGGTGCTCTGGAAACACTGGGAAGCTTTTACAGAAACTTCTTGAGCAAGGGCGACAGAGAAATACCGTTAAAGCGAGAAATAACCATTATCAAGGATTATCTGTCTCTTCAGAAGCTCCGTTATGGAGATATAATCAATGATGAATATGACATAGCTCCGGACACTGAGAATTGCATTATCCCCAAACTAATACTTCAGCCGCTGGCAGAGAACAGTATATATCACGGTATCAGGATGAAGGGTGAAAAAGGAACGATCAAGATCAGCAGTTTCCGTAATGCAGAAGAACTTCATATAGTTGTTAAAGATACGGGTATCGGTATGAGTCAGGAGCAGATAGACAAAGTGCTTTCTACCGAGAAGACACCGGTAAACGAAGAGTTCGGCGGAAGCTTTGGTCTATGGGGGACTATAGAGCGTATCAGAAGTTATTGTGATAGTGACGATGCCGTAAGAATACGGAGTGAAATGGGAGAATATACTGAGATTGAGATAATTATAAACCTTATGCCGAAGAATTGGAATTCGAACGGTGAAAGGCAGAGTGCGACGGATAAGGAACAAGAAGTTGCAGAAAATACAAAAGGAGAAAAATAATGTACAGAGTAATGCTTATAGATGACGAGGAATCGGCAAGGAAGCTGATGAGAGCATCTATGAATTGGGAAAGTCTCAATATGGAGGTCGTGGGGGAGGCCGCCAGCGGTATTGAAGCTATAAATGTCATCGATGATATGAAGCCGGATATCGCATTTGTCGATATATCGATGCCGTTTATGAATGGTATAGAATTTACCGAGGTTGCCACTAAGAGGTATCCTGATCTGATCATCATTATAATGACGGCATTTGATGAATTTGAGTATGCCAGAAAATGTGTCAGCCTGCCGGTATTCGAATATATGCTGAAACCCATCATACGTTCTGAGGTTCAAGAGGTATTGAAAAAGGTTAAGAAGAAACTGGACGAAAGAACGGATAAAGAAGATAACCAGGATACAGAACCTTCAGGCGAGATGGAAGCTTCATCCATAGACCAGATAAAAAAATACATAGAAGCAAATTACACGGACTCGAAGCTGAACCTTACATCAGTGGCACAGACCTTTGGATTCAGCGCAAGCTATCTCAGCAGAAAATTTAAGCAGGAAACCGGGAAAAACTTCGTGGAATTCCTTACCGAATGCAGGATGAATGCTGCCATGAAGCTTGCCCAGACCAACATGAAAATGTTTAACGCGTCCAATGAGGTAGGTATACCTGATCCGAATTATTTCGGAAGGTGCTTTAAGAAATATACAGGTATGAGCTACTCGGAGTATGTGGCCTCCAAGCACTGATTTATGAACTGCAGTTATTTTTGTATATTTTTATCAATTATTTTCATTCTTAAGGCATAGCCTAAAGAATCTTAAGAACTGTAAAAAATGATATATATAACATACGATACAATAGATTCCACAAATAACGAAGCCAAAAGGCTGATAAATGATGGAAAGATAACCGAACCCACTTGTATTTCTTCAAAGGTCCAGACAGCAGGACGTGGGAGACAGGGAAAATTCTTTTTTTCGCCGGATACAGGGCTTTATATGACCGTAGTATTTCCGGTAAACTGCGATATAGCCTCCCAGGTAACTATGACCACCCGTACAGCCTGTGCAGTGGCTTATGCCATAGAGAATAACGGTATTGAATGCGGTATCAAATGGGTAAATGACATTTATGTGAGAGGTAAAAAATGCTGTGGGATACTTTGTGAGGCAGTAAATGACTATGAATTCGGGAAAATGAAGTATATAGTCATCGGTATAGGTATAAATATCTACACAAAGGATTGGCCGCAGGATATAAAGGATATTGCAGGAAGCCTGTTTGAAGGGGAGCCTTTAGAGACTGATAATACTGATGAATTATCTAATGCTATAATAGACAGATTTGAGATCTTTAGAAAAAAATTAATGAAAGAGATTTCAGAGGAATTGTCAAAATGGCTCTTTGTGAGATCATCTGAGGAGTTCCTGGAGTATTACAAAAAGCACTCAACAGTACTCGGAAAGAAAATTGTTTTTATCGAAAACGGAATATCAAAAGAAGGAATAGCGAGAGAAATCAATGAGACCGGCGGTCTTGTGGTCGAAGTAAAAAATACAGATGGCAGTGATATAGTAACATATCAAACTCTTTCAAGCGGAGAGATTTCTCTGAAACTAAGTTATACCCCTTAACCAGATGACTAATCTTTATTTGTCATCCCAAACGTATGTGAGAGAACTTTCAGATAATGAATTCAAGTAATAAGCATATTAAAATGTAACAAAAACAGGAGAACAGAGTATATGAAAATCGATGAGAGAATAAAACAATTACTTGTTGAGATGAAAAAAGAGAATATTGATTATTATATCATTCCCACATCGGATTATCATAACTCTGAGTATATCAGTGATTTCTTTAAATGCCGTGAGTATATGAGTGGGTTCACCGGGTCAGCGGGCACACTTGTGGTTTCAGAGAAAGAAACCATACTCTGGACGGACGGCAGGTATTTCATACAGGCAGAGGATCAGCTGAAAGGCAGCAGTATAAAGCTTTACAGATCAGGAAATGAGGGCGTGCCCACCATCAAAGAATATTTAAAGAGTAAGTGCGAGGGACTTTCAAGTATAACCATCGGCTTTGACGGAAAGGTAATGGATCTTTCATTTGTAAAAGCACTGGAAGAACAGCTGTCCGAGATGAACGGTATAAGTATAGACATCAATCCCACACTTGATCTCGTGGGCAGGATATGGACGGACAGACCTGAGATTGTTGCTAACGAAATAAAGATTTTCCCTGAGCAGTTTGCAGGGAAAAGTGCAAGCGAGAAATTAAACGAGGTGCGTCTGGCACTGAACGAAAAGAAAGCGGAATACCATGTCATAGCATCGCTTGATGATATAGCATGGCTGCTGAACTTACGCGGAAGCGACATAGAATGTAATCCTGTATTTTTAGCATATATGTTCATCAGCGAAGATGATGCCATATTGTTCTGCCATACATCAAAAACGGATGACAGGACCAAGAGTTATCTGTCAGATATGGGAGTGCATCTGAAAGAATACGATGATATCTATGGCTTCCTAAAGAATTATTCGGATGAAGATCAGAAAATGGGCAAAATGCTCCTTGACCCCGAATCGGTTAATTACAGGCTTTACACTGAGGCCTCCAAAAACTTTGAGATTGTAGAAGCACTCAATCCTTCACTGAAGCTCAAAGGTACCAAAAACGAGGTCGAAACGGAAAACTTACGCGGAGCCAATATCGTGGACGGTATAGCCATGGTAAAGTTTTTAAAATGGCTGGATGAATATAAAAACGACCAAACAAAAGAGACTATTACAGAACTGAAGGCAGCAGAAAAACTTCTGGAATTCAGATCACAAAGTACGGACTTTTTAGGCATAAGCTTTGAAACCATATCAGCATACGGACCTCATGGAGCCATAGTGCACTACGAGCCTACACCGGAGACTGATATACCTGTTGAAAGAAAGGGTTTCCTGCTGGTTGACTCGGGAGCACAGTATTATAAGGGTACCACGGATATCACCAGGACCATCGCCATGGGCGAACTGACTGATGAGATGAAAAAGTGCTATACAGCAGTACTTAAAGGTAATCTGAGACTTGCATCAGCCGTATTCCCCAAGGGAGTAGCCGGAGCAAATCTCGATATCCTGGCACGCGGTCCGTTGTGGCAGCTCGAAAAAGACTACAATCACGGTACAGGTCATGGTATAGGATATTATCTGAATGTCCATGAGGGTCCTCAGAATATCAACTGGAAAATCATGCAGCGTTACGGCAATACCGAACCTTTCGCACCCGGCATGGTTACTTCCGATGAACCCGGATTTTACCTTGCGGGAGAGTTTGGTATCCGTATAGAAAATGATATCCTGACAGTAGTTAAATCCGAAAATGACTATGGTACATTCCTCGGCTTTGAGGTCCTGACACTCGCACCCATAGATCTTAATCCGGTCATCTGGGAGGATCTTAACACAGAGGAAATAGAAGCACTTAGCAGCTACCACAAAATGGTATATGATAAATTGTCACCATATCTTGATAATGAGACAGAAAAGTGGCTGAAAGCATATATTAGTGTGGAAAACATAAATGATAAGTAATCTTATCGATATATGATCAGGTAAGGAAAATGTACTCGGAGAGGGACAGTATCTGGAAAGAAGAACTTGAACAGAACGGTATATTTATTGAGAATGTGTGCGGCACAAGGAAAAGCGGCACATTCTTTTTATGTTTGTCAAAGGCTTTGATCATGTTCATGGTCTTGATCGGTACAGTCATAGGATTCTGCGATGCATTTTCCATGGAATACAACAAGCCGGTCATTATCATATATACACTTATAGCATCATATCTTACAGCAATTCTTTTTCATAGAAAAAAATCAATCTATGTAGGTCTCTTGGTTATGTTTGGACTTTTTATCATAGCACTTTCAAAGCTGAGTATCTATTTCTCGGGTGGCTTGAGAGCGTTATCCGACATAATCAGAGAAAACTATGCAATACATTATTATCAGAGTCTGCCTAAAACTCCCAACCCTTATTACGATAACGACTATGTAAGTATTACAGTGGTATTGATATTTATAATTGCAATACTGCTCGTACTTTATAATATAACCATAGTCAGGTATATGAGTTTTGCCGAGACATTTGTGATATCATTCATCATACTTGAGATCCCTATGTTTATCGGGAAAAAGCCTGATTTATTTCCGCTTATGCTGGTCATGGCCGGCTGTATCGCGATAGGACTCATTAAGCACGGGTCATTTGG
>JAEEVK010000137.1 GCA_016287095.1 Lachnospiraceae bacterium | reverse complement strand
ATGACGAATAATAACAGGGGACGGTTCTGTGCCACCAATATTTGGCGACAGAGAACCGTCCCTTGTCTCTATGGGAATATTCTTTTATTCGTAAATCTGTCCGTTGGTTTCTATAGTGACCTTTTCATCGGCACCAAGTATGAAACCGTAGTTAAAGCCCCATTTAGCATTTCCGGTCTTGTCATCAGTACTGCCAAATCCGGTATTATAATTCTGAGGATTATCTGTAAACCATGTAACACTGTGACCATTCTCTCCGTTTCCCTTTTTAAACGTGGTCTCTTTTCTAGATAGTTTCAATTCTGTACCATCAGTTCTTCTGACGATAAAGTCACCTAAATCACAATCATCAACATTGTAATCAATCAGCATATTGGCTCTTCCGACAGTTAATTTAACATTTCCAATCTGGATAACTTGAGGAGAATATGTCAGACTTTCTACATCACAGGGATCATATCTGTTTATTATCTCAACTACCTCCGGTAATAAAGCGTTTGTATCATAATTAGGAATAACTCTGTCGGTTTCTTTATCATATGAGAAAGGGCATAGTTCAGACTGGTTTAAACCTTTGATATCATCATTAAAAGTCTTCCATTGGTCTTTATTAAGTATCATAAACTGGAAATTTTTGCCCTCATAGTAGTTTTCACCATTTTCATCGGTATCGAGTCTGCTGAAAGTCATATACAGATTATTATCTTCTGTGAACAAACCCAACCCATTATTATATGTTGAAACAAAATACCACTTATCACTACCGATTTTTAACTCATACGGATGAATAAAATGATTAGTTAACAGACCGTTAGGTAACCATATATATGTGAGATTCTGATCTTGATCTGCCAAAAGTTCCGCCAAAGTTACCGGATTCGGATTTCCTTCCTTATCCCAGACACTAAAGCTCAAATAACCTTGCTCAACGGCCTCTTCATATGCTGAACCTTCATAAATAATCTTATAACTGCCAATGTCATATTCCTTTCCAACTTCTGTATATACCTGTTTAAACTCCTCTTCGCTGTTAGGGAAGAAGAATTCCTTGATTGCTGCACTGTTCATAGCCCATACTACACCGCCGCTCAGTGCTAACACGCAGACAAATGCAAGTGCTGCTACTGCTATCTTAGGCATACCACGTTTTACTGATGATATCTTTGCCGAAGATGTATCAGCATTATACAGACTTATTGCCTTTTCTTTTTCTTCTACATCTACTTTGATGCTTTCCATCGCATCACAATAATTCCACTTTATATTGTTGTCTTCCATTTCTATCTCCTTTCATGCTACCTTACAGATTCTTCACTCCGCTCAGGATAATATTACTTTCCTGTGTATTTCCTGTCTTTTTAATAATGTAGTCTTTAATTTGCTCCCTGGCTCTCTGAAGTCTCTTAAATACCGTACCCTCCGACATCCCCAGAAGTTCTCCTATTTCTTTAGCGCTGTATTCCTCGTAGTAAAACAGATGGACTATCTCGCGGTATTTCGCCTTTAACGAAAGCACTGCTTCCATCACAAGTGTCTGCTCACTATTCCTACCTGTACCGGATGAACGCTCAGGGATATAAAAGTCAACTTTACTCTTCCATGGACTTCTCCAGAGAGATTTGCTCTCATTTACTGCTACCCTTATGAGCCACTTTTTCAGATGATCATCGTCTTCAAAATCTTCGCTGTGCCGCAATAGTTTCAAGAATGTAATCTGGGCTATATCTTCGGCATCATACATATCCCTACATCCTGCAAAAGCGACTCTCTTTATATCATCATAGTATTGATTTACTATGCGGGTGTATTCTTCTTTATCCATGCGTCCTCCTTTCCTATAGTTTTCTTGTTGTTTACATCATATCACAATGACTTTATCCTGTCATCGTTTATAAATGTATACGGCTTTTTAAGGATCCTTCACTATATTAACGATTCAGAAGGCCAAAACCTGACAAACTAAAATAATTATTTTTACTAAAGATATGGTTGCCATAATATCAGGTATAGACAGCAATAGCAGACAGTATTTTGCAGTTATACCGAAGGAAGGTCTGACAGACGGGGAAGCGGTAGTAATATCGGATTAGGGGTCAGCAGAACCGTCCCTGTCATACAAAGTTGCTTGACAAAAATATATAGGAGTATATAAAGTATATAGAAGTATATATCTTAATTACGAGTATATAAAAAAATATATAGCTTTTCACGAAAATAATTGTAACCCTAGCCTGTTTTTTACGAGTATATATGTAGTAGCTACAAACCCGGGGAGATGTAGATGATGAATGACGAAGATATAGTTGCTTTGTACTGGAAGCGCGATGAAGAAGCGATAAAGCAAACTAAGTTAAAATACGAAGCCTATCTTATGAAGATAGCGAAAAATATGCTCAAGGATTATCAGGAGAGTCAGGAGGCGGTTAATGACACATATCTGGCGGCATGGAACTCGATGCCGGAAAACAGGCCTAAAATTCTTTCACTTTATCTTGGAAAACTGATAAGGCATATATCTATAGATGTTATACGAAAAAGGACGAGCAAAAAGAGAAACGGTTCTGAGTATGACCTGTCTTATGAGGAACTGGACGAATGCTTAAGTGATAGAAGTAATCCTGATGATGCTTTGAGTGCTGAGGAGCTGTCAAAGGAGATAACAGCTTTCCTGCAGACCTTATCGGTGCAGGAGCGTGTGATTTTTATTAGCAGATACTACAGGTTTGATTCCATAAAACAGATAGCAGATAGATATCACTCCTCCGAGAGTGCGGTAAAGACCATGCTCCACAGAACGAGGAATAAGTTAAAGGAAGTACTTATAAAGAAGGGATACACAGTATGAATAAAGATTTGTTGATAGATGCGATGGGCTTAATCCCTGATGATGTGTTGCAGGAAGCCGAGGAATATCAGGGTGACTTGGATAGGGCTGTAAACGAAAATGAAGTAAAGAAGAGGTCAGGAATTATCGGATTTATTACCGGGCACAGGGGGCCTATAGTCATAGCAGCCAGTATAGCAATATTTGTGCTGGCCTGCGTTGCTTTTGTTTCGCTAAACCAACGTAATCGTTATGACCGGACGACAACTATGGAGAATATATCAACTCCTGATACCGCTATAACTGAACTACCGGATTCATTTGAGTATAAGGTTGGCGAATCAAACGGCAGTGCAGCATCAAGCGATGAACTAGGAATTGACGTTGATGTCTCGTCTTTTGCTCAAGAGGATGGATGGATTGTGAAGGATTCCCCAACCGCTCAGGAGACTGTATATGTTACAAATCTTATGGCAGGTGTTGAAGCTCAGAAGGTTACCGTATCCAGTCAGCCTGAGGAGTATGGTCCGGTTATGACTGATTTTGCAGTCAGGCTTTTTAAAAACGGCTACAAAAATGGTGAAAATCAGCTCATTTCCCCATTGTCAGTTATTTCTGCTCTTGGCATGGCAGCAAATGGTGCACAAAATGAGACTTTGAAAGAGATGGAAGATGTGTTGGGTGTTGAACATGAGACATTAAATCATTACTTGAAAGCTTTTGTATCTAACAAGTATAAAACCTGGGAAAATAAATTCACTATAGCAAATTCTATCTGGTTTGATGAAGAAAGGATAGGAAAAGGTACTGTCCAAAAGGATTTCCTGCAGACAAATGCTGATTATTACGAAGCAGATCTGTATGAACTCAAGTTTAACAGGGACGCAAAGGATAGGATAAATGAATGGGTGTCAGAGAAAACCGATGGCAAGATACCTAAAATGTTGGAGGATAATATTTCTGATGAAACTGTGATGTTTCTGGTAAATGCTTTGTCTTTTGATGCAGATTGGGAGTCCCCATATTCTGAAACGGCAGTACATGAGGAAAAGTTCATAACTGAAAATGGGTCTGAGAGAAATGCTGAGTTTATGTATTCAAGAGAATATGCTTATATAGAGGATGAGAATACGACCGGATTTGTAAAATATTACAACGGACGCCGATATGCATTTGTTGCACTGCTTCCAAATGAAGGAATAAAAATGTCAGACTATGTTTCATCACTGGATGGACAAAAGATAGAAAATCTTCTTAAAAATATAGATGAATCCCCGGTGAATACAAAGACACCCAAGTTTAATGTGGATTATTCGATAGAACTTAAAGATACTTTGAAGACCATGGGGATGAAACTGGCATTTGATCAATATAAGGCGGATTTCTATGGGATAGCACATCCTACACCATATCCTTTGTATATAGGCAGAGTTCTTCATAAAACATTTTTTAGGATAGATGAAAAAGGAACATCAGCAGGTGCTGCCACTATGATTGATGTAAGGTTAGGTGGAATATTAGATATAGAAACTAAGGAGCCATACACAGTTTATCTCGACAGGCCGTTTGTATACATGCTTATAGACTGCAAGAGCAACACCCCGTTCTTTATCGGGACGGCAATGGATATAGGAGAATGAAAAAGTACTTGGCTAATCTGACTGATAGTTGTAAAATACAATTGGAAAGTCGAGAAATGGAGGTACGCATGAAAAAGACAATATGCCTGTTATTAGTTATCGTTATGATGTCTTTGGTATTTGCGGCATGTGATAATAAAGGAGAAAGCAGCACCTGCATCGGATCTGCTGATAACGAAGGCACGAGTACTGCCGGAGAGGCAGTAAGTACTTCTTGCGATGCGGAATTTGTGGGCGAGAGCGACATGATAAAGCTTGCAGAAAAAATACAGAAAGAACTTCCTGAGGATGTATGGGGCGGCTATTACTTAGATCACACATGGAATAATACAGATCTGCAGCTTACACTTTACATTTTTCTGCTAAAGGATTATGAAGATTTAACACAGTATGAAGATGTTGTGTATAAAAGGGTGGCTTTTCCACAGAAAAATATGCTGAGTTATTTTCGTTCCATAAATAACATCAGGGAAGATCTCGGATTTTATGAAGCTGCTATAGATTATCCGAATTATATGATAGTGATAAAAGCCAAAAAAGATGTCATCCTTGATATGGATTACATCAGGAGACTGATACCTGAGGGTGCATACAGGATAGAGTATATTGAAGACGGCTTGCTGCAGCCATCGGACAATGGTGTAACATCTACAATCCTTGCGAAACTGCAACAGGAACTGAAAGATAAGACCTCCGGGATGGGAGTGGATATAACCTGTGAGGCACCGGTATATGATCAGCTGGTATTTAAATACAAAGCAGATTGGACAGACGGAGAACTCTCATCTGAAGGGAAAGAGATATTACAAACCATAAAGCAGCTGGTAAATGAACACTCCACAGATTTTTATGCTGCTGTAGCTATCGAGGTTGGAGATATATCAGATGATGGAAATCTGCTGTTCTGGGCACAGAATGAAAATAAAGATAACTGCGGAGATACTATAGTGAAGATGGAACTTAGCGAGGTGAGTCCGACAGGTTTGACAGTCATCTTTACCCAGGACGCGAATAATAAGATCCGAGACCTGACTTATGGTGAACCGTACTGGTTGGAGAAAAAGATAGGAGATGAATGGGTGGAGGTCCCGTCGATCATAGATAATTACATTTTTTATAGTCTGGGCTATACGATATCACATGAATCACCTTCCGAGAAAACAGAAAACTGGGAATGTCTATACGGAAAACTTGAGTCCGGAACATACAGAATCGGAAAAAGCATGATAGATGGCCTCAGAATGGGAGATGTAAGATTTAACAAATTTAGAATTACAAAACAATTTCAGATTTTTGAGTAAGAATAACCAAGGAGGTTGCGTTATGAGATGGTATATAACCATTGGAACAATATTAATGGCCATTCTCTTGACAGCTTGTTCTGTAAATGCTAATGCCGGAAATTCGGATACAGAGAATGCTACCGTAAAAAATGAGGATGTATCGGGTGAATATACAGATATGGTCGAAATAATCAAGAAAGTTAAAGGAACAGAAATAAACCTTTCTGAAACAACAGAGGTCATATTGGTAGACGGAACTACAGGACGACGAATTGTGATTGATGATAAAGATACAGTAAAAACTTTAGTAGATGAATTTTCAAGCACGAAATTTACCTATATAAATGAAGGTGAGGATAGCGGAGGATACACATATAGAGTTGCATTCTGCAATAATGATAAAACCGTCCTAGACTGCTCTTTTATGGAAAATAGTCGTATCAGGATTTCATCCCAAGAGTTTATCTCTTCCGAAAATACTTTAAATTCATTTAAGGTCGTTAAAGAAATGTTTACTACATCCGCCGGTTCTGCAGATAATACTGAAGAATTGCAAGGGGAAAACAATCTACTATCTATAGATGATATTATTTTACCTGATACACTGATAATTGATTCAGCAGAATGTGATGTTGACGGAGATGGTAAAATTGAGAAGCTAGCAATAATACCAAGGACAGATAATGATAAATCAGCAATAGTTATTATTGCTTCACTTGATGAAAAGGTTAAATATTTTAGCATTATTAATCTGAATCCAGACGATGTTTCTTTTAATAAAGAGTCGTGGAAGACTAGCCTTGCCATTGCGAAGACAACAGATGATAAGGAGAAAGAATATAAATTTCATGATTTATATATAAAAAATGATAACATTTATATTTCAGGTCTAGAAGAGTTGACAGAGAATAGTGGACTTAACCAAAAAGGATGCGATGAAATTGAGCCCGATGATAACGAAGAACAGTTGATACAGTTGGTAAAAGCTTTGGATACATCTTATACTGATTTTTCACAGTCTATATATGAAATGATAGCCAATGACTGGGAGAAATATAATTCTATGGATAATGTTCAAAGAATGTTGTCTAGTCATATGCCAGGTATATGTAGCAAACAATTTGAGAACTGGTC
>JAEEVK010000024.1 GCA_016287095.1 Lachnospiraceae bacterium | reverse complement strand
GCAAAGCCAAGTAATATGAGACCTACGATCAAACGTATATTTTTATTGTTGTATTTTAATTCCTTATTCATAGGCCCTCCTCCGTCTGCCTCGGATCGAGCAGCCTGTACGCGATATCAACCAGGAAATTGACGGTGATGACTATTAAAGCTATATACATAACTATAGCCTGCACCACGGGATAATCCCTGTTTGATATGGAATTAACGAGCAGCAAGCCCATGCCGGGAAGGTTAAACACCTTTTCGATCATGATACTTCCGGCCATGACTTCCGCCACTATGAGACCTATAAATGTTATAACGGGAAGCATTGAGTTTTTAAGCACATGCTTCCACATGATCCTGTTAACCGAGCATCCCTTAGCCTTTGCAGTTCTTACGTAGTCGCACTTAAGCTCCTTCTTTACGGAGGTCTTCATGAACCTTACGGTCATGGCTATCTTGGGAAGTGCCACAGCCAGTGCCGGGAAGAACATGCACTGCAGGAACTCCGGAAAATCAGTCAAAGGTGATACATATTTTCCGGGTATAAAAAGGCTGAGTATGATGCCGAATACAAACGAGATAAGTATGCCCTGTACAAATGAAGGAACAGCCATAAAAAGCTGTGCCACCCAGTCGGATACTATGTCTACCACTCCGCCCGGTTTCTTTGCACATATAAGACCTAAAGGTATGGATATCACCACTATCAGGATGATGGATAAAACTCCCAGCCAGATAGTAACCGGAAGTCTCGCTCCTATCAGCTCCGACACCTTCATAGGGCCGTACTTTATGGATACTCCGAGGTCACCTGTGAAAATCCCGCCGAACCACGAAAAAAAGCGTGCAAAAACATTACGGTCATAGCCGTACTGTGCACGCAGTTCCTCTACCTGCTCGGGTGTAGCCTCTATGCCGAGTTTAGACATAGCTGCATCACCCGGTATTATCTGGAATAAAAGAAAGGAAAGCAGCGCAACACAAAAAAGCGTGATCAAAAATGATATCAGCTTCTTTATGTAATAATTCATGCGCTGCCCTCCCATGATTATACTTTGTTAAAATATTTTCAATTACTTCTTAAAATATACTGTGCTCATATCCTGTACATAGATAGGATAGAATGTGTATCCGCCGAGCTTTGAATTTACTGCTACAAGCTGAGCGGGGCTCTGGATGTAAGCTGCTGCGGCATCCTCTGTTAATATCTTCTCAGCTTCTCTGTACAGATTTGCTTTTTCGGTCTCATCGACTGCTGCCTTAGCCTTTGCAAATACTTCATCAAACTGTGCATTTGAATAGTTCATGAAGTTCTTTGATGAATCTGTAGGATAGAATCTTAAAACATCCGAAGGTGCCATCTGTGAGTCAAGACCGATGATAGTTGCATCATGCTGTCTTCCCTTATATACATCAGAAAGCCATGTGCCCCAGTCGATAAGCTGGATCTCAGCCTTGATGCCTACCTTTGCAAGCTGTGATACTATAACCTGACCGGTCTTTACATGGAAGTCATAGTTTGAAGGGATCTTGATGGTAAATGTAAATCCGTTCTCGTATCCTGCTTCCTTTAAGAGCTCCTTAGCCTTGTCAATATTTGTCTTATAGTTATCGACAAGTGATGCATCATAATATTTTGCGAAGCTGGGGAACATATTTGTTCCGATCACATCGCCTCTGCCGCCTGCCGTAACGTTGATGATCTCGTTTCTGTCAAGTGCGTAGCATACAGCCTGACGTACTCTCACGTCGTCAAAAGGCTTTACTGCATTGTTGAGGAACAGAGCCTGTACAAGGTTCATGGTTCCGTCAAGTACATCCATCTTACCCTCTAACTGAGCTGCCTGCTCATTGGTAAGATAAGGGAAGATATCGATACTTCCTGCAAGGAGTTCCATAAATGCAGAATCTCCGCCGGAGGTGATCTTAAATGTTACCTTGTCTAAATATGCTTTTTCGCCATAATAATCATCATTCTTAGCCATTACAAAGCTTACTAAGGGCTCGAATGATACGAATTTGAAGGGACCTGTACCTACAGGAGCCTTTGCCTGATCGTCATAATCGTTGGGTATGATGCTGCTTGTGAAAAATCCGATAAGCTCGGTATTGGGCTCGGATAAAACAACTTCAATGCCGTCATCAGTCTTGTTAATCTCGGAGATAATAGAAAAAGCCGATACAGTTACTACTTCTGGATCAGAAGTCTCTAACTTACCGGCAGCGCGTTTAAGTGAATATATTACGTCATCAGCTGTAACAACCTTTCCGTTATGGAACTTTACGTTATCACGGAGCTTAAACTTATACTTTAATCCTCCGTCCGTAATCTCATACGAGGCTGCAACAGCCGGAACAAAATTTCCGTCCTTGTCGACCTTGATAAGGCCTTCAAAAATGTTATACAGAACTTCCTTCGTTCCTGCCGCAACTGCTTTGTGTGGGTCAAGACTATCTAAATCCTGGCTGATTCCTACTACTATCTCTCCTCCGTAACTGACTGAATCGGAGCTTGCCGTCTGGCCCTGATCATTTACGTTATTTGCAGGGTCATCCTTTTTCGTATCGCCTGAGCAAGCACACAGTGCGATCGCAAGGACAAGCAGCATCATGAAAAACAGTGATTTTTTCATGATGTTCTCCTTTTCTAAAATACATCCTCCTTAAAGAGTGATGTTTTCTTTGAGTTACGTTTTGAGTATAAATGCTTTCCATATTTTTGTCAATGTATATTTTTCACGAATTTTGTGACAATGGGGACGGTTCTTTCTGTCACGTTTTACAACCACCATTGACACATTTATAAATATTTTCTTTGATTTCCCCCTACCTCAAAGCGGAACACATCATATTTCCCTAAGGAAATATGTGACAAAAAGAACCGTCCCCTCTGTCACATTAGTTCTTCTTGCATACATTGATAGTCGTTATCATCAGAACAGGGGTCACTATGTTTAAAATAATAGCCGGTGCCACGTACAATATTGCTGCCAACCAGGCTGCCTTACTTGTAGCTTCAAGTATAAATACCATAAGTAAGCATGGTATATACAGTATTAGTGTAAGCGGCCACATCTTTAACCATTTTTTCTCTAATACCGGATCAACAGGACTTATCATTTCGGCATATGCGTCAAAGGTCATCTTATAGCAGCTGACCGCAACCACCAACTGAAGTATATACATAGGATAGGACCAAAAAAGTCCAAATCCTCCATAACTAACCAATAGTTTTAAGGTCAGAGTTGCTAAGGTCAAAAACATGACTACCGTGAATATTTTACTGTAATCCCCCAGCTTATTATATGCATAAGCAGACGCTATCGCTACTCCTATAGTTACAATAAACGGTGTAACCAGCCCTAAGTTAAGTGTCAAGGACAAATCTCTTATTATCTCCAAAATGAGACACACAAAAAGTATCCATTGATAGGGCACACTATTTTTCAATCCATGGTCTATCATGCCCCAGGCATCCATCTGAGCGGAAATGATGGCATTCATAGTACCTTTTTTCCCATAATCCGGACATGCAAAGGACTTGGTACACATACCGCAATGTTCATAGTTATTGTTGCGGCAGCACATGGCTATCTTACAGAAATCACTGTATCTGACCGCCCCGCCTTTTATCTGTTCCGAGTTTTTTTCCTGACCCAAGTTTTTCCCTTGGTCCGTGGCTTTTTCCTTAGCCTCGGTTAAGTCAAGAGGTTTCAAATAATCATCGCTAAAACCGTCGTCTGCAAATTCATCCCTCAATACAGGAACTCTCTTTGCGGCTTCACTCAGCGATTTCTGATAAGCGAACTCCAGCTCCGGCTTGCATCCCAGACATTTCCCGTTTTGTTTTTCAGGGCAATGAACACAGCTTTTCCCGCAAAACGAATTTTCCATTGCCATTTTATCACCCCATTAACCCACCGATAATTCCTTTATCTGTCAAAAAGAATGGTTGAGAAATAACGCTCTCCTGTATCAGGCAAAACTGTAACTACTCTCTTACCTTTACCCAGCTCCTTAGCCATCTTCAATGCCACGAAAACATTGGTCCCACTGGAAATACCGCAGAGAATACCCTCTTCCTTTGCGAGTCTTCTCGTCGTATCCAGTGCATCTTCATCACTGACTGTTACTATCTCGTCTATTATAGTCTGATCCAGTATGGGAGGGATGATACCGTCTCCGATACCCATCTGGATATGAGAGCCTATACCGCCACCGGAAAGTATCGCTGCATTTTCAGGTTCTGCCGCTACTATCTTCATATTGGGATTTGCTCCCTTAAGTACTGTACCGATACCTGTTATGGTTCCGCCGGTACCAATACCTGAACAGAATCCGTCTATAGGACCGTCTGCATCCTTTAGGATTTCTTTACCCGTATTCTTTAGATGTGCTGCTACATTATCAGGGTTTGAAAACTGATCGGGAAGAAATACATTAGGATCATCCGCAGCCATCTGCTTTGCTATTTTTATACACTTATCGATGCATTCTCCGATATCACCCTTGTCATGTACAAGCTTTAACTCTGCTCCGTACTGTGTAATAAGGAGTCTCCTCTCACGGCTTACCGAATCCGGCATGATTATAACAACCTTATAGCCCTTTACGGCTCCTACCAATGAAAGGCCTATGCCCTGATTACCACTGGTTGGCTCAACAATTGTGGAGCCGGGTTTTAATCTGCCTTCCTTCTCTGCTGCCTCTATCATATTTAAAGCAGTCCTGGTCTTTACCGAACCGCCTATATTTACTCCTTCGTACTTTACAAGTACCTCTGCGTCATTCTCCCCGGTTAATCTGTTAAGCCTGATAAGCGGGGTATTTCCTACAGCTGATAAAATGTTATCGTGAAGCATTTCTGTATTCCTTCCTTATTGTTGAATATCTTTCCTAAACCATCAGTATTTTCGCATAAAAATATGTCAACAAGCTTCCTCGTTGACATACTCTCATCTTTCTGTACTATCCGGCCATGCGAAGAATCCATGACCGCTCTTCAAATATATTAATCTCTTATTTCAATTCGTTTACTTCTTCAGACTGGCCCAGTATAAAGAAACCATTGTATCCGTTTTCCTGAAGCTTGCTCAGGAACTTGCCTGTCTTTTTCGGAGTCTCAAACATGGACACATCATACTCTGCTCTAAGCTCCGTAGCTTTTACATACGCATCGGCAAACTTATCATTATCATAGATCAGCGCAATCTTCTGACGCTTCTCAGGGATCTTAAATCCGCTTTCCTTAAGGATGGCAAAGATTCTTTCAAATCCGATGGAGAAACCTACCGCAGGCACCTGCTGTCCGATGAACTTTCCTATCAGGTTGTCATACCTTCCGCCGCCGCTGATGGCGCCTCTAAAATCTGTGCTTTCAACTTCAAATACGGTGCCGGTATAATAACCCTGTCCACGAACCAGGGAAATATCAAACTCAACCTCGAATGAACCCTTAGATACGGATTTAACGGTATCTACAATATACTTAAGATTTTCTGCTGCAGAAGCATCCTCACAGAGCTCCGGCATCATATCCAAAGTAAAGGGACGTCTTTCAAGTACTTTATTAAAGTTCTCTATAGCTGATGCAGAAAACTCTTTTTCGGTAAGCTCTCCTATAACACCCTCAACACCGATCTTATCCAGCTTATCAAAGGAAATACATACACTGTCAAGCTGTGTCTCCTCAAAACCGCACTTTAAAAGCATGGACTTCAAAAGTCTTCTGTCATTTATCTTGATCTTGAAATTTTTAAGTGATAATGCCTGCAAAGCTTCCGCGGTAACACATATAAGCTCTACCTCACAGTTTGCAGATGAAGAACCTAAGATATCGATATCGCACTGTACAAATTCCCTGTCCCTGCCCTTCTGGGGACGTTCAGCCCTGTACACCTTATCTATCTGGATGCACTTCATAGGCGAAGGAAGAATCTCCTTGTGTCCTGCATAATATCTTGAAAGAGGAAGTGTCAGATCATATCTGAGTCCCAGATCGGAAAGCTCTTTTTCATCGCCTGAGGCGAGGGCCTTTTCCAGTTTGTCCCCCCTCTTTAAAATCTTAAACACCAGGTTCAGATTGTCTCCTCCCTCGCTCTTGTCGATGTTTTCCGCATCCTCAACAGCAGGAGTCATAATGCGTCTGAAACCGTTTTTCTCATATACTCTGAGTATAGTTGACTGGATATAATCACGAAGTTCTACCTCGCCCGGCAGATAATCGTTCATACCCTTAACTGCATTTACCTTCATAACAAAAATCTTTTACTCCATATTTATTCTTATCTGATATTGCCCTTCTTCATCCTGGCTTTATCCTCGTACATATGCACGTCAGCCCTGTTTACCACAGTCATGATATCCGTATCTGTATTAGGATCATAAACCGCCATACCGGATGCAACGGAAACTATAGCAGCCGGAGAATACTTCTCACGCTCCTGCTTTCTTCTTTCCATCTCTGCCTTCATGCCTTCGAGCAATTCATCTCTGTTCTTAAAGTCATCGTTTATAACAATGCTCAGGAACTCATCTCCGCCTATACGGAATACGGGACTGTGCTTAAACGTGTCACAGATCAGCTTACATGAATTTCTGATATATGCATCGCCGGCCTCATGACCGTATTTATCATTTATAACCTTAAGATCATTTACATCAAAATATGCTATAGCATACTCTTTTCTTTCACCGGATAAAACCTGTTTCTGGAAGTTTCTGATATATTTATCATAAGCTGTCCTGTTTTTAACATGTGTGAGCGAATCCTGTTCCATAAGATCTGCCAGCTTTTTGTTAAGTGTAACAAGCTGCAGGTTTTTAATATACGGGAAGAATGCCCTGTCAAGTCGTGTCTGATAATTGGCAAAATCAGTACTTCTGATATTCTTTGCGTTTATCCCCATTGCGAAATAGCCGCACATCAGATCTTCATAATGAAGATTGCCTATAAGATAAATAGTGTTGGCACCGGTCCCCTTATAATCCGGAATGATCTCAGTGCGATTAACCCTCTCAGATTCAACCGGTATCTTATCTTTCTTACCGCAAACTACAAGATACTCTCTGTCAAGAGAAAATCTCGGAAGCAATGACTCCTCCTTTTCACCTATTTTCTCCATCACAGGATCAAACAAGATATAGAAGGTATCACCCTCAGAACCGGCACTCTCATACACAAGAGTCCTAACATTTTTCTTTACAGCATCAAAACTCTGACCTTGGAAAATAGCTTTTTCCAGTACAAAAAGCCTTCCCTCTTTATTGGAAGCAAACCTTTCCTCAAGCTGCTGACGTCTGATGAAGTGTTTTCTTTCCATCATGGCTTTTCTGCTGTATCCGCAGCCACAGCTTTCGCCGATCACACACTTACACGGAACAAGTACATTATCTTTGGTCTTTTTGCCTGCAAATACCTTTCCAAGTATCTCGTTTGCTTTCTTTCCGATAGTAATATACTCCTGATCTACTGTAGTCACAGAAGGATAGTAGATCATGCTCTGATCAAGATGATCAAAACCGCAAATTTTAACATCAGTGGGCTTTAAATGATAATAAGCCTCCATTAGCTGGCTCGCAGCAAGTGCCAAACCGTCGTTTGCACACAGGAAAGCATCAGGGAAATCCGCAGGTGTCTTATAAGTCTGACGGATATGATCCATCGCTCTTCTTGATTCCCATTCAGAGTAGAAAACATCACTTTCGCCAAACTTAAGCTTGTGTTCCTTCATGGAATCCTTGATAGCCTTCAGTCTTACATTTGAGTCATCATTTTCTTTAGATCCGGCAATGAACATCAGTTTCTTACAGTCATGCTTTTCTATCATATGATCGACAAGCTCTTTCATGCCGACATAGTTATCAGCACCTATGAAATAATGCCCAGGGTGCTTCAAACCTATGCTGATTACAGGTATACCTGCTTCATCTGCCATTTTCTGGATCTTTTCTATAACATCCTGAAAGTTAAGACCGGGTCCGAAGATGATAAGTGCGTCAAAAGACTTCAAATCAGGAAGTTCATAAACCAGTGCTTCGGCTTTTCTATTGAGTTCATTATATCCATATGAGGCAAAGCTCAGGAAAACAAAGAAATCCATGCTTTCCGGTTTTGCGCTTTTCTCAAGGCCCATCATGAAATTAGACAGGTTTTCAGCATTCCATCCGTTTGCAAAAACCGCGATCCTCTTTTTCACTGTCCGCACCTTCCTTCCTTATTGGTTACATTCTCAAATATTTTACTACATTTTTCATATAATATCAAGTGTGAATTTATGTCCCAAAAGTAAAAATCTTCCTTGACAAAAGCACATAAAAACTGTATGATGTAACTTTGTAAGTCTCTGCTTTGGAGGACCCGCATACAGATTCCGAGACAGGGACCGCAGTCAGGCAGTCCGGCTGGCGTCCTTTCCGGTTCGATACTGCTTGACAAAACGAGGGATGCCCTTTTGGACATCCCTCGTTTTTTGTTATCATTTTTTCTTCCGTATATTATTTTCTGTCTGTCTTCTGGTAATCCTGCCTGATTTCAGCACCACTATATCATTCTTCTGTAATACCAGGTTGTCTGTAGGGAAAAGGCTCAATTCGCCTCTCAGCACAAGCAGGATCTCAATATCCTGTTTGTCAGAAGCTTCAGAAACACGTTTTCCGACAAACTCATGATCGGCTGTAACAGCTATCTCTCCAATATGTTCAACATCCTTCAAAGGTGAAGCCGAGTTAGACTTAAGCCTGAACTGTTCTACGAAACCCGCACTGATAATACCGGTAGGTATGGCCACCACTCCTACTCCCAGGAAGGCTATAAGTATTCCCATGATCTTTCCGACCACAGTGACAGGATAGATATCACCATATCCGACCGTAAGCAGCGCCGATACGCTCCACCACATCCCGGAAAAAGCATTGGTAAACTTATCCGGCTGGGCACTATGCTCTACAGAATACATGCCGAGTGAAGCTGCCAGCATAATAACCACAATGATCACAAGTGACGAACCGATCTGTTTCCACTTTTCCTTTAACACAAGGGTTATAACATTAAACGAATCATACTGAGTATTGATCCTGAACAAATGGAATATCCTGAATATCCTAAGTATCCTGAATGCAATAAAGCCCGATAAAAACAGGAAAGGTAAAATAGTCAGCAGATCCACGATGCCGTCAAACGAAACCAGGAAATGCAGCCTGGACTTAACAGGACCTTCATTAGGATAAAGATAGTCCGCCGTAATAATCCTCAGTACATATTCAACGCAGAAGAATGCCACTGTAACGATCTCTATAACTTTAAATACATCAAAAAGTTCCGAAAGATCGTCAAAGGTTTCCATAAAGGTAACTATGACATTCAGCATGATAACAAAGGTAAGCAGAATATCAAAGCCACGGCTTACCCAGTCATCTCTGTTTCCTATCTGTATAATATTGAAGATTCTTTTTCTCATATTGAAAAATTATTTGATTGCAAGATGTACTACAGAACATGCAGGGATATTAAACTCTGCGCCGTCATCAGTAACTGTAGCCTTAAACTTCTTGGTCTTAACCTTCTCAGGAGCATCAAAGGTATTATAAGCATCCATCTTGTTTGTAAGGATCTCACCGCTGACACTCTTTACCTTCTTATCAGCTATAAGTACTTTGACATCGTAAGCATCCTTGCATGAAAGGTTACACAGTGTAACATGGATCTTTCCATCCTTATCTACAGATACGGACTCACTTAAGTTCGGAACCTTATCCTTTTCAGAGCCGATTTGTTCGGTCTCAACATAACTGTCAAGCAGCTCACCATCCTGATGTACCTTGTACATGTTGAATACATGATAAGTAGGTGTCTTTATCATCTTCTCTCCCTCAGTAAGGAGAACTGACTGAAGAACGTTTACAAGCTGTGCGATATTAGCCATCTTTACTCTATCGCAGTGCTTGTTGAAGATATTAAGGTTGATACCTGCAACCAAAGCATCTCTCATGGTGTTCTGCTGATACAGGAATCCCGGATTGGTACCGGGCTCAACATCATACCATGTACCCCATTCGTCAACCATCAGGCCAACCTTATGATCCTTATCATACTTGTCCATGATAGCGGTATGGCGGCTGATAAGTTCATCCATAAACAGGGTCTTGTTTAATGTGTTATACCAGTCATCCTCGGTAAACTTTGTGGCACTGCCTTTATGCATCCAGTCATTGGGAACCGTGTAGTAATGCAGTGATAAGCCCTCCATGAATCCATGGAAATGTTCTGCATTCTTGAAGCAGGTCTTCATAACTACATCTGTCCACTCATAATCGCCTGCATTTGCACCGCAGCAGATCTTATTGATCTTATGCTCGGGATTATAATTTCTGATATATGTCTGATAACGTCTGTAAAGATTTCCGTAATAATCAGGGTTCATATTTCCGCCACAGCCCCAGTTTTCGTTACCAACGCCGAAATAATCAACCTTATAAGCATCCTTATGACCGTTCTTCTTTCTCATATCGGCCATGGGAGAAACACCCTCGAAGGTCATGTATTCAACCCACTCACTCATCTCCTGTACTGTGCCGCTGCCCACATTACCGTTAATGTATGACTTACAGCCTAACTGGCGTACAAGCTCCATAAATTCATCGGTACCGAAGCTATTATCCTCCAGCACTCCGCCCCAATGGGTATTGATCATCTTTTTTCTGCCCTTCTTGGGTCCGATACCATCCTTCCAATGATACTCATCTGCAAAGCATCCGCCCGGCCAGCGTAGTACCGGTATCTTCATTTCCTTTAAAGCATCAACTACATCCTTTCTCATACCGTTTACATTGGGAATGTCAGATTTTTCACCTACATAGATACCCTCGTAGATGCAGCGTCCCAGATGCTCTGAGAAATGTCCCTGGAGTTCAGGATTGATGTGTCCTTTCTTATTGTTTGGGTTGATAAACAGCTTAAACATACATGCCTCCTATATTTTTGTTCTAATAATGTTCTTTATGGTTTCTTCTACTAGTTTCAATTGCGGTTATATTTGTTCTTATGCTTATGCTTTTCGTTTCTGGGGGCCACTTCCTCATTTAAGGATTCATCCTCACGTTTTCTGTTCATGAAATAGATGAAGTTATCTATGGCGTTTAAGATATCGGCAAATTCGCTCCTCGGAGCTGCCTCGATGTACTTCATAAGGATATTATTCTCTTCTTCGCCCTTATACCTGCCATAGAAAATATCAAAGAGATTGTGCCCGCGCATATAGATCTTGATGGTTTCCATATTGCGCTTCAGATCTTCCTTGGACCTGACCACAAGACCCGTCACTTCCTTCATACGCCTTGCACACGGCAGCCTGTACAGATAGGATCTAAACTTAGAAAGAAGGATATTATAAAACTCCTCTTCGTTGTTAAGGACTCCTATCTTGACCATGACCTTTGGATCAAGGAAATAGTTTTCAAACGAATAGTACTTTAAGATCAGCACATTTTTCCTTGTGATCCTCGGGATGTTTGCCGGATCCTCCCTGGCTCTGTCGCTATAGTATGAACAGAGCTGTTTAGCCAGAGTCTCAGGTTTCTTACCGTCGCTGTCCCTTATCATTAGGAACTGGTCCTTTAGGTAAAGCTGATTAATATATTTCAGATTTGCATATGTCTTAATGTTCGTACAGCTGTTTGTAGTGATAATGGATATCCTCTGTAAGGTACCGTCATCATTGTATACCTCGGAATAGTACTTCTTAAGCAGAAGCGGCAATCTGTTGGAATCCTGTTTTCCTTCGACGATGAATACGAAGTTTACATTCATCACGTCCCCTGCGGAATATCCGAGGTCATCAAGGATTTTGTTTATATCCGAGTTCTCAGATATGGTCGTATTGTAATCCTTGTCAAGCACCACCTGGTTAATCTGCGAAGACTTAAAGTTAAAGATCATATTCGGCGAATGCGTCGAGAAAATAACCTGGTTCTTTTTTGAAAGCCTGTACAGTATCTCACTGGCTGTCTTTTGCAGCTGCGGATGCAGATATATCTCTGGATCCTCTATCATGATAATACTGGATATATTGCTGTTCTCATCCACATAAGCCTCAAGCAGTGACAGAATATATATACTCTTGGCACCGGCACTCAAGGTATCCACAGAGTCCGCACCATAGTGGTCCCTGTTGGTAACCAGGGTATCCATGATAAACAGATCCTTGGTATTCAGCTTTACCGTGAATTCGATATCCTGCTGCCTGCCGCTGTTTCTTATATAGTAACTGTTGAGACGGCTTACAAACTCATCCATGTTGAGCTGCATAAGCTTAAACTCAAGCAGCTTTGTCGTCTCAAGTATGCTCAGTTCATCAGGTGCCTTCTGTGATATATCCTTTATACACCTGAAGCATCTGTTGCACGGTCTTGACTCGTCATACATGCAGACGGTGTCTCTTACTCGCTTAAGCACCGACTTTGTCTGGACCATGAATATACTGTCCTGGATCTCCCTGACATCTCTTGTTACATCAAAGAAATATACTTTAGGGAAAATCTTTTTAAGGTTCAAATTATTCTTGTTTATGCCATCCGAGAATCTGACATTCATCTCGGTGTCTACAACATACGAGAAAGAAAGCAATCCGCCGAAATCGCTGGCATCCTGCTCCGCTTCAGAAGGGAACATTTCCTCTATACCTTCCGCCGGGTCCTCGGGATCATATGCATCGGGCATTTTCCCGCCACGCACGAATGTAGGCAATACCTCGCAGAACTCTTTGTACCACATGTCAAAGTTCTTATACTTACTGATCTTGCCCTTTGAATGCAGTTCTATGATATCCGCATTGGTTATCTCGAGGTTTATGGCGATCTCTATATTCCTGTTCGGATCATTAAAGTCCGTCTGCTTTACCTCGTACTGTCCGGCTACCGCAAGTATGGCCTTAAGTATGGTAGTCTTACCTGTGCTGTTTTTTCCGACTATGATAAATGCACTCTCTATACTGTCTATGTTCAGTTCTTTTATAGTCTTAAAATTTTTGATCAAAAGCGAGCTAATCTTCATATTAACCTTCTCCCCCGCAGACAATCATCTTTAAGTTGTCACATCCATAAAAGATATTTGCTTCTGTTTCTTTAAAACCACCCAAAACCGTCACTTTCTCTAATGAAAGGCAGTTAATAAATGCACATTCCCCAATCAAGGTCACACTATCAGGGATTTCGACGGAAATCACTGCTTCATTCCCCTCAAATGCCCTGGCTTTGATCACCCGTGTGCCTTCTTTTATCTTATAATTACCTTTAGCAGCTGTACCGCATACAAGCTCTGCATACCCTGCAGAATAGATTACGTTATCTTCAATTACAAAACTGTTGTTGCCCGAAGCCTTCTTTACCGTGGTAAGTGCACTGCATCCTGCGAATGCACCCTCGCCAATGCTTTTCAGTTTCTTACCAAGGGTTACAGACTGTAACGATCTGCACTCACCAAATGAAGCATCACCGATACTAGTAGTTGCGCTTGGTATAGTAACAGCAGTTATGGCAGTCCCGGCAAATGCACCGTCCCCTATGGACTTTAGCTTCGCCTTTTTATTAAAGGATACTTTACTTAAACTGTCGCACATAAAGAAAGCGGCATTGCCTATCCTGGTACACTTCTTTGGAACAGTTATTTTTTTTATTTCTTCAGAAAATGCAAATGCTCCATCACCTATCTCTAAAACATTTGCTCCGATTTTTACACTTGTAAGACTGCTTGCTTCAAAGGCATAAGCACCAATCCCAACTACCTTGATACTGCTTCCTTCATAAGTGATCGTATCAGGGATATCAAGTGTTTTAACAGACGACTCAGCACTGCCTGCAACTACAGCCGTTTTTTTAGCGGTATCTACATAATATACTAAGCCATTAAATGTATACTCTGTGCCTGTAACCTCGGTATCTTCCCCATAACTTTCCGCAGCATCGATCTCATCCGCAGATACATAAATGTCGTGAGATACGGTCACTATCATGCAAGCTATAACCAGTATACATAAAAATCGATATATTTTATTGTTTTTGCCTATCATTCCACACCTCATAAAACTATTCTATCACATAAATTTAAATGTGGCAAGTAAAATTGTAAAAGGATTTACTAACGATTGTTCTATGGTTTGTAACCTGTGTTGTCAAAGGTTTTACCGAGCGATTACTCAGGTTATTGTCTACATGGTAAATGAACCTTTTCCTATCAGTGCCAGCATCCTGTCGTACTGGGTGTACATCCTCTGAACTTCATTTTCCAACAGGTAATAGTGTCTGATATAAGGTACCAGGAGCACCAGTACAGCAAACGTCAACAGCATCGTCCCGATACTCGGAATCATCATGCACATAAAAAGTGACAAAAACTCGAGTACAGCAAAAAGTACTGTCACTATCAGATGTATCAGGCGCTCATGCTGAAAGAAAGCAATCTGAGTCAGGTGCTCAGCCTTGATCCTTTCAAGCTCAGCCCTATGTTTCTCGGCCTCTGCCGGGTCAGAACTAACCTTTTTAGTTTTTTGTTCTGCTTCGAGACGGTCAAGAAGCTCATTCATATACTTAATATATGCCAGAATTCTTTTTCTCATTATATATCAGTCCTTTTTTATTTGTATCGTTTCTGAATATTATATCAAAAGTGTAAAAACAATCTGTAAATTCTATCATTATGAAATAACTTACAGACTGTTTAAGTAATTTTATATAATAATTAGACTTGCAAAACCTAAAACTATGCGTTATAATACCATCTGTTGAACAGATAGGGATATCGCCAAACGGTAAGGCAACGGACTCTGACTCCGTCATCTGTAGGTTCGAATCCTGCTATCCCTGTTCTTGGTTAAAGGACTTCAGTGAAAAGCTGAAGTCCTTTTTTGTACGCATAAGTAGTTGTAAAGTCCCAATATCTGCGTTCTTCTAACTATATTGTAGAAAAAATATCGAAATTGTCAAGAACTATTCTGTCTTCAATATGGCTTATCTTGTTATATCAAATACCAACAATCATGCAATATAACTGATAGTATCTGCTGATGCCTTTCTTATAAAACCGCCGAATCCGCCGATTGGCGGTTTCAGCAGATTCGGCAGATTTTTCATTTAGATACCTTACCGCCTACATATCCGGCCGCGAAGCCGACAAATTCATTACATCTGCGTCCGTGCTGCTTGATAAGTTCAGCGCACTTCAAAGAGCCATACTGTTTTGTGAACTCGGCATCAAAATCAGCTACATCACCTAACTGCATCTCTCTGATTAACTTTTCAGCCGCTATAACGGCTCCACATTTACCTTCTTCGCTTCTTGGCAGAGGGATTACTCCGTCACTGTTTTGATTAATGTCGCCGAAAGTCTTGTATACCGCTGCCGCACATCTCTCTCCATCCCTATGTAGCTTTTTAGCCTCTTCACTATAATCTTTCATTTCGTATATACTCCTCCTAAATCACCTATAGTTTCCGGTCTTCTATGCGAAAACATCTATAGTCCCACCTGTTTCTTTATCCTTATTAAGCTTACTTACTATGGCCTGCATCTCTGCCATAACGGCATCATCGCCATTTATCGCTTCTTTTTCCTTTGATTTTGCATCCAATACAAGATTTTCTGCTCTGTCGTTTTTATCAGAAACAATATTTTTTGCTCCTGTTTCATCTATATTTTCATTAACTATATCTTCCGAAACATTTTCTTCATTAACTTGCGAAGTATCCTCAGTTTCACTCAACATAGCAGCATTCTCGGCATCCTTTTGCATCTTTCTGATCTGCTGGAGTTCTGCCTCAGTAGGCATCTTCTCATATTCCTCGGACTGAGTAAATTTGTCAAATATCTTAGCCGTAGCAGTTGTATCCCCCTGTATCTGACGGGCTATCCTCAATTTTTCAGAATCAGAAATATAGGGGTCATTCTCAACATTCTTAATCTTGCTTAAATTCGACTGCATCTTTGTAGTCTTAAGCCTTTGAGCCTCATCCTTAGTCTTGCAATGCTTAAGCTTCTCTTCAAATGCTTTCTGCTCTGCCTGGTCTGCTTTATAATCCAGATATGCTTTCATATCCTGTGCTTTTAGTTTATCCTCTTCGGCAGGACTTAGTTTCTGGCCGCTCTGTATCTTACTGTAAAGAGCACTGTATTCATTGCCCTTCTTTGTTTCTTCAAGCTGCTCCTTATACCTTTGGAGCTCCTTCTCCTGCGGTGTCAGCTCTTTCTTCTCTTTTCTATTGATATTTCCGGTAGACTTTTTCTGTTCCCATTTATTCTGCATAACCATCATCTTACCGGCTTCATATAAAGTTCCAGTTATCATGTTAGCCTCCTTGCTAATGCACATACTTCTCCAATATCTATATCGTCACAGTATCGTAAAAAAATAACCCTGTTGCAGGTTCATCTTTCGATGAATTCATCCCACAGCAAGGTGATCAAATTAAAATATCAACAAATTTTCCGGATGTCCATTCATCTCATCCGTTAAGTATTCCCATAAAGATTCTCTGGATTCCAGATACATATCCGTTTCCGAATCCAATAACATCTCGTATAACAATGATTTCTTTAATGTTTCTCCGGCAATATCTCTCGATAGATTTTTCTCTGACATAAGTCTTTCAACAAGATAAGCCGACATCTTTTCGATTACCCTTTTCCTATTTTCATCACTAATCATCTACTTATATACAACCTTCAATACTGAAACATTTTTTACAATAAAAGTAATCATAATAACCTCCGCCTAGCAAGATTATGTCTTTATCCTTTTTATAAACACTCCTCTATAATTATAATAACACAAAAAAGCTGTTTTGCAAAACGTAGCTATACCTGCGTTTAAGCTGTTTTTACTCATTTTTTATTTATGCAGCATCATCATCCTCAGGTTCTTTAAAAGTTAAAAGCTCACTTGGTCTTCCGATAAAAACAGGGGCTTTCTCATCATATTTGGATATTCTGATTAATGCTATATCATTAACCCTTCCGATTTGCCTCGCATCAATTATCACATCATAATTATATTCTTGTGCGTTGGTTGAGCCAACAATATATAATCCGCCAATATGCTTTTTAAAATCTTTTATAAACTGTGCAGCTAAACATCCTATTCCATTGGCATTGTTTTTCTCGTCATTGCTGACAAATCCATTAACTATAGTTTTATTTATTAACCACTTAGCCAATTCATATCCAACACCTTCAATATAGCCATCAAATTGTTGGTAAATATTTACTAACTGTGTTTCTCTATTTTCATACTTTTCAATAAACCTTATAGTACTACGAGTGCCCATAATTATCTATCCTCTTTTAAACTGACAGCATTTTGTTATTGTTTCTAAAGTTATGATTATTTTGGTTGTTGTCATTATCATCATAACGATTAGTAAACACTTTTATGCCCAGTTCAGCCAGATAACAAACCCATATGCATGCATATTCCATTTTCGTAGGCTTATGTTCTGTAACCAGGCAAATGATGCCGATGATCGACCAACCTATCAACATTCCTATATCGAATATCTTCCTCATTATATCCACCCCTGCTAATCTTCTTTTACTCATTTTTCAACAAGTATTTGTTACTAACAACCTTCATCGAAAGTGCTGCTGATATAAGACTACAGAATACCGGTTCAGTTGGTCTTATAACAATGCCCTCTTTCTTTCCACCATTAGGATAATCACCATCAGCTCTTTTAAGTAATGATTCAACCGTTGGATACTTCAAGGGCAAATCTGTTCCCACCTCTTCAATAGGAACAGAAGTCATATTCAGCTTCTTACATATCTCAAGCATTCTGTTTAATCCCACACGCTTTCCATCTACCCTGACAGTAAATACATACCACTCAGGTTTCTTTAATCTCAGGCGGTTCTTCTGTATACCGGGTGCACATAACTCTCCCTGTATAGTCAATGTCTTTATGCCCTGCTCCGTAATATATTGCTCCATTTTCTCCTTATAGCCACGATCATTTACAAGGTTATAAAACGCACTGGAACCATCATTCTTAAACTCATAATTGTGACCCGTCACATGGAACCCATGTTCATCTATTCCTATAGAATGCGAACTTCCATCCATTTTTGTACTGATATAATACTCAAGACCTGAAAATGCCTTTATAAGCTCCGGATTTTCCTGAACCCTAGTCTCATCTGTATGGGGTATATCACTAGGTAGAGTTCCAATAACAGTCCCACCTGATGTTATTCTTTCTTCAATTTCCCACTTACACACTCCAAGGATTTCCGTTACATCATCACCTACCTGTGCTCCTTCAGCAATCTCCTCAAACTGGCTGACCGGCAATAATAGTCCCTGTGATATTTGTCCTCGAAAATTCATAGTACGCAAGCGGAATCCTTCTCCCAAAACATCGCTCTTCTTATAACTTGATGCCCTAAGAAATTCATACTCAGGTCTAATCGGCAGAAAACTGTCTATTTCAAAATAAACTGCCATATCCTCTGGTTTAAACTGCCCCTTGTTGACCACACACTGCCAACCAAGAACATGCGCCAATTCTATACGATCCGCACCTTCTATAGGTTCAATGCTAATTATTTTCTGTATACTTGCTAATTTTCTGCTCATTATTCTCACCTTACTCTTTCTATAAAAAATGCCTGCCATACAGCCATGTGGATAACCCTCGGTCAACCGCTTTATCACCAAACCATTCTCATGGATTTCAGCATGTTTACCATGCCTGCTTATCCGTTGTCCATTGTCTTATTACCGTTGATCCTTTTTGACAAATGACATTTCCTGGTTCATAAAAGACAATTCACATAAAACAGTTAAGTAGCTTTTATCTGCCATTTTCATCACAGACAGGATTTGAACCTGCGTCCTCATGATTTCCGGTCATGTGTTCAATCCACTGAACTACTGTTAACGGCTTGTAGTGGCTCTACTCTGAGCCTTAATGAGCCCGTTCTGGGGTGACGGGCAACCAAGTAGCAGAATAACCCCTCTGCAGGGAAAGCGGGTTTAGGGCTTTCATATGGCAGGCCAATTTCTTAAAACTCTACCATTGTTGTAGCATTACTTACCTTTATTTGAGTGTCCAATTCGCTTAAAAGCACATCCTTCTTCTCTTTAAGTTCCTGTGCCTTCTTCTGACTTTCAAGCGGATCAATAATTTCAGTGGTATTCTCCTTGATATATGCATCCACCACTTCAAGTGGCTTTGCATCCTTTACTTTACTATCTTTTCCTAAAATACTCAATCGCATGGTTTCAGCCTGTGTCTCAAGCATTTTGTTCTTGCTTTCTGCATATTCAACACTAATATTATACTGATGTTCCATACGCTTTATAAGTAGTCCCTCAAAATCTGCCTTGTCATCATATATACCGCTATCTTTTAAGCGGTTTCTCAATGCTATAGCTCCTGCGACAGTATACTCTCCATAACTTGTTTTGATCATTGTCGAAGCATTAGAGGCAACTATAGCTGCATCTATGCGCTGATAACGGTCAATCAGGTCCAATATCTGTTGATATGCTGACATTGCATTATCACCAAATTCCTCTACACTTACATGTGTTGTTATAGTTTTTATTTCATTATGTTTCTTTGTATCAACCACTTGCATTTTTTGAATCTTGTCATTTATCTTTTTAACAAGAAGGTCCCTTTCATCCAAAGCCTGTGTTACTAACATTTTCTCTGACATTTCATCTGTCCTCCTTATGACATATTTAAAACTGCCTTTTCCCTTGGCCAAACCACTATAGCACAGTTCCTATTTTTTGTCATTTAACGCTTAGTTGAAAAAACATGTTTGACAGGCTGCTAAAATGCCGTATTTTCAACTCAGCGTTGAAAAGTGGCAGAAATCCATAGTTTGTACAGTCATGTTTTAGTGTGTGGATGCAAAACCCCGTCCTATGAGTTCTCTTAGGACGGGGTTTGTATTTATGAAATATTATTTCCGGCGAGTATTTCCGGCTTCAACTTAAATCCTTGTTTTCCACTTAGTCCGTTATTATATGAATGCACAATAGCGGCTATCATAAAATAGTACTTTCTCATTATCTCTGATACCAAGTATGCCTTTTTTCTTTCTTCCAAAGTAATATCCAGTATTATTCTGTCTTTCCATTGAAATACAAGCAAATCATCAACTGTGTATCCAAGTATTCTGCTTAATATACAAAGGTTTTCTATGTCTGGGAAACCTTTTCCATGACGCCATTTATTAATAGCTTGGACTGATACGTTCATTCTCTCACTAAGTTCTTTATCATTTAGCCCGCTTCTTTCTATTAGACTACCGATGCGTTTACTTGTGGCTTCAATATCAATTCCACAGCATCCGTCTGCTAGATGTAAAATAAAATCCCTCATTTTAAAAAGCCCTCCTTAAGCTAAATATTCTGATTTTCACATAGACAATATTCTAATCAGAATGATTATACCACATAATTTTCTATTTGTCATTCAACGCTCCGTTGAAAAACAACGAATATTGTATTTCAACCCAAGACTGTTAAATCTTTTGATTAAAATGCCGATATATGAATTGAGGTAGTATACATTTATTACCCTACATTCAAGGAAAGGAGGTAAACGTTATGCCGTACATCAGAGGTTACGCATCAGAGCCTTGGTCAAATTCCTACAGCTCTTATAGCAATTTATTCAGTTCCTATAACAGCTACGGAAACAGTTCCAAGAACTCAAATCTTTCATCTCTGTCAGGACTTAGTGGCATCAATTTTTCAGATTACAGTATCATTTCAAGCGGTACATATCGTAAACTGATGAATGCCTACTATTCCAATGACTCCTCTGCAAAAAGCACTTTAAAAGCCAAAGATAACCCTTCAGCACTCACATCCCAGACTGCTACTACTATGGGCAGTACCATAAAGGATGTCATGAAGGATTCTCTCTGGGAAAAGAAGGAATTTACAGAGACGGATGAAAAGACAGGTGAAAAGACCGTTAAACAGGATTATGACCGCGAGGCAATAGGGAAAGCTCTAAAGAAATTTACCGAAGATTACAATAAAGTTGTTGAAGGCGCAGGTAACTCAAACACCATGTCAGTATTGAGGAACGGTGCCTGGATGACTAAAACCACTTCCATAAATTCCAAGCTGCTTTCAGAAGCGGGGATAGCTGTCGGTGAAGACAATAAACTGTCCTTTGACCAGGATAAGCTTGACAAGGCAGATATTTCCGCCGTTAAGACACTTTTCAAAGGCTATGGCTCTTACGCTTCACAGCTTCTGAACAGGTCAAACGCTATTGCTTCCGCCGCAGGTCCTTCTGCCTACACCAGAACCGGAGGATACTCCTATTCCGGGTTAGGTCAGTCAAGTTTTAGTGTGTGGATGTAATCTTAACACTTGAATGTAAAAATCCCGTCCTCCGGTTTTTGCCCGGGACGGGATTTGTTTTATAAATATCAAAGCATTGGCTTCAGATATTCGCCTGTATATGATTTTTTGTTTTTTGCTATTGCTTCAGGAGTGCCCTCTGCTACGATCGTACCGCCTCTTGCACCTCCTTCAGGACCGATATCTATAATGTAATCAGCACTCTTTATCACGTCCAGATTATGCTCTATTACGACTACGGTATTGCCTCCGTCAGTCAGTCTCTGAAGTATTTCTATCAGTTTCTTTACATCATCAAAATGGAGTCCCGTAGTAGGCTCGTCAAGAATATATATGGTCTTACCGGTACTCCTCTTGCTAAGCTCTGTAGCCAGCTTGACACGCTGTGCTTCGCCTCCCGAGAGGGATGTGGAAGGATGTCCGAGTTTCAGGTATCCCAAACCCACTTCATTCAAGGTCTCTATTTTACGTTTGATCGAAGGTACATTTTCGAAGAATTTTACTGCCTCTTCGATGGGCATCTCAAGCACTTCGTAAATATTTTTGCCCCTGTATCTTACGTCCAGAGTATCCCTGTTATATCTCTTGCCCTGACAAACCTCGCAGGGTACATATATATCGGGCAGGAAATTCATCTCTATCTTTATGATACCGTCTCCCGAGCAGGCCTCACATCTTCCGCCTTTTACGTTAAAGCTGAAACGTCCCTTGGAATATCCTTTGGTTTTCGCATCTACTGTTGATGCAAACAGGTCTCTTATCAGATCAAAGGCTCCTGTATATGTTGCAGGGTTTGATCTGGGTGTTTTTCCGATAGGTGACTGGTCTATATCGATTACTTTATCAAGCTTCTCTATGCCTAATATATCATCGTGCGCTCCGGGAATTATGGTGCGGGCTCTGTTCAAGTCCCTGGCCAGTCTCTTATACAATATCTCCGTGATCAGTGAACTTTTTCCCGATCCCGAGACACCGGTAATGCATGTAAACACTCCGAGAGGAATATTTACATCTATGTTTTTCAGATTGTTTTCCCGTGCCCCTTTTACCGTGAGATATCCGTTAGGTTTTCTCCTCTTGTCAGGTACCGGTATCTTTAATTTTCCGCTAAGGTATGCGCCGGTGATGGATTTTTTATTTTTCGATATTTCATCTGCAGTGCCTATAGCTACTACTTCTCCACCATTGCTGCCTGCTCCCGGACCTATATCTATGATGCAGTCTGCTGCCCTCATTGTGTCTTCATCATGTTCGACAACTATAAGGGAATTACCCAGGTCTTTCAGGTCTTTTAACGCCTTTATGAGTTTACCGTTATCCCTCTGATGCAGTCCGATGCTGGGCTCATCCAGGATATAGGCTACTCCTACAAGACCGGAACCTATCTGTGTAGCCAATCTGATACGCTGTGCTTCACCGCCCGAAAGAGAGGCTGTGGCTCTGGACAAAGTCAGATAATCGAGTCCTACTTCGATCAGGAATCCGATACGTGCGTTTATTTCCTTTAATATCAATCCGCCGATTTTCTTCTGCATCTCTGTCAGTTCAAGTGCCTTCATAAATTTTGAAAGCTCAACTATGGACAGATCAGTAACCTCGGATATGTTTTTATCTCCGACAGTTACGGCAAGTGCCTCTTTTTTCAGCCTCTTACCCTTACAGGTCTCACATGGGATGATCTGCATGTACTGCTCATATTCCTGTCTGGCAGACTCCGAAGCTTCCCTGTATCTGCGTCTGATATTTCCCATGATACCGTCAAATGCAGTATCAAAGGTTCCTTCACTATGAGCACCCTTATAGTAAATATTTAATCTGTATCCATCCGTACCGTACAGTATAAGGTTTCTGTCCCGTTCACTCAATTTATTAAACGGCTTTGAAAGGTCTATCTTAGATTCTTTTGCAAGTGCATCGAGTATCACACGTCCGTATGAGCTCTTGTCCGGGAGTGACTTCCAGCCGGGTATGGTTATGGCGTCCTTTTCTATGATGCTCATATTTTGATTCGGTATGATCAGATCCAGACTAAACTCCTGGCGTGATCCGAGGCCCGCACAATCCGGACAGGCACCAAAAGGGTTATTAAATGAAAATGTTCGTGGTTCAAATTCCTCAACACTTATACCACAGTCAGGACATGAGAAATTCTGACTGAGAGTGATTTCCGAGGGCAGTTCTGATTTGCTGCTGCTTGATTTTGTCTTTTCTTTGTCTCCTAGAGCATCCGCATTTCTCGGGCTCGTGCCCATAATCTCACATACAGTAAGCCCGCCGCCCAGCTTCAAACTGCTTTCCAGCGAATCTGAAAGTCTCTTTTCTATACCTTCCTTTACTACCAGTCTGTCGATGATCACAGAAATATTGTGCTTATTATTTTTTTCAAGCTTTATCTCTTCATTTAGATCATAAATATGTCCGTCTACCGATACTCTGACATAACCGCTACGTCTGGCCTGTTCAAATACTTTTGTATGTTCACCTTTTCGGCCTCTGACAACAGGGGATAAAAGCTGTATCCTGGTGCCTTCGGGCAGTGCCATGATCTCATCCACCATCTGGTCCACGGTCTGACGCTTTATCTCCTTCCCACAATTGGGGCAATGAGGTATCCCTATCCTTGCATAAAGCAGACGGAAATAGTCATATATTTCCGTAACCGTGCCTACAGTGGAACGAGGGTTATGGTTTGTTGATTTCTGGTCTATGGATATAGCCGGTGGAAGACCCTCTATGGACTCAACATCAGGTTTTTCCATCATGCCCAGGAACTGACGGGCATATGAAGAGAGCGACTCCATATATCTCCTCTGTCCCTCCGCATATATCGTATCAAAAGCAAGTGAAGATTTACCGGAGCCCGAAAGTCCCGTGAGGACTACAAAGCTGTCACGGGGTATGTCCACACTCAGGTTTTTGAGGTTATTCTCCTTTGCTCCTCTGATTTTTATGTAATTTTTTACCATATCGTTTTTCATTTTTTTGTTTCCTGTTTCTGATTTTATTTCTCCGCCAGCTTGCGGCGTATTTCCATCATCTTGTCACGGAGTTCTGCTGCCTTTTCAAACTCGAGCTCAGCGGCGGCTTTCTGCATCTCCTTCATAAGCTTATCGGCTGCTGCCTCAAGCTCATGTACACTCATTGACTCCGGATCCTTCTTGATGCCATAGTAATCCTTATCCACTTTCTTGGATATACTGATAAGCTCTCTGACTTTTTTAACTATGGTCTTTGGCGTTATACCGTTTTTCTCGTTGTATTCTGACTGGATTTTCCTTCTTCTGTTGGTCTCATCTATGGCATTTTTCATAGAATCAGTCATGGTATCAGCATACATTACAACATGCCCGTGCTCGTTACGCGCTGCACGGCCTATGGTCTGTATGAGTGAAACCTCTGAACGCAGGAAACCTTCCTTGTCAGCATCAAGTATTGCCACAAGGCTGACCTCAGGGATATCAAGTCCTTCTCGTAAAAGGTTAATGCCGACCAGGACATCAAAAACATCCATTCTCATGTCCCTGATTATCTTTGAACGCTCCAATGTATCAACATCTGAATGCAGGTATTTTACTCTTATACCTGCCTGTCTGAGATATTCTGTCAGTTCTTCTGCCATCCTCTTGGTCAAAGTAGTAACAAGTACCTTGCCCGCAATCGGTTTCTCACCGTTTTCATCAGGTGTCTGTGCCTTTTTAATCTCTTTTCTTATCTCTGATATCAAGTCATCTATCTGACCCTCTGCCGGACGCACATCTACCTCGGGATCAAGCAACCCGGTAGGCCGGATAACCTGCTCTGTACGGAGCAGCTCATGGTCTGCCTCATACTGTCCGGGAGTAGCCGATACAAACATCACCTGGTCAAGTCTTGCTTCAAACTCATCAAACTTTAACGGTCTGTTATCAAGTGCCGAAGGGAGTCTGAACCCATAGTCCACAAGCACCGTTTTTCTGGCTCTGTCTCCGTTGAACATACCTCTGAACTGTGGCATCGTCATATGTGACTCGTCTACTATCATCAGATAATCATCACCAAAGTGCTCGATAAGGGTATGCGGAGTTGCTCCCGCAGGCAGGCCTGCCAGATGCCTTGAATAATTCTCTATACCTGAACAGATGCCGGTCTCTCTCAGCATCTCTATATCAAAATTTGTCCTCTCGCTTATCCTCTGGGCTTCGAGAAGTTTTTCCCTGTCCTTGAAATACTTTACTCTCTCTACCAGCTCTGTCTCTATATTTGTGATGGCTTTTTTCATCCTGTCCTCAGGCACTACGTAGTGTGAAGCAGGGAAAAGCATCATATGCTCCAGTGTGGCTTTTACCTTGCCGGTCAGAGCCTCAGTCTGAGATATCCTGTCCACCTCGTCACCGAAAAACTCTATACGGTAGGCGTATTCATCTGACGCAATGGGATAAACCTCTACCACATCACCGTGTACCCTAAACGTTCCTCGGTGAAAATCTATCTCGTCCCTTATGTACTGCATGTCAACGAGCCGCCTGATCATATCATCCCTGTCCACCGTCATACCGGGGCGCAGAGACAGTGTCATCTCCGTATAGTCCTCCTGGGCCGCTATACCATATATACATGATACACTGGCCACTATTATGACATCGCGCCTCTCTGCAAGAGCTGCCGTAGCTGAGTGTCGCAATCTGTCTATCTCGTCGTTTATCGCAGAATCCTTTTCTATGTATGTATCAGTTGAAGGCACATATGCTTCAGGCTGATAATAATCATAATATGATACAAAATACTCCACCGCATTCTCAGGAAAAAACTCCTTAAATTCACCATAGAGCTGCGCTGCAAGTGTTTTATTATGTGCTATGACTATGGTAGGTTTATTGAGTGCCGCTATGACATTTGCCATGGTAAATGTCTTACCGGAGCCTGTGACTCCGAGCAGGGTTTCGAACTGATTCCCTTTTTTAAACCCGTCCACTAATGTCTTTATCGCCTCCGGCTGGTCGCCTGTCGGTTTAAAATCGCTGTGTAATACAAAATGATCCATCTTCTTACCCGGTAAATTAAAAGCGGAGATATACAAACTACATCGCCCGCTTTTTCTCTAAAAAATTTATTTTGACTTTTCTGCTTTTTCTTTCTTTTTCTTAGACTTCTTTTCAACCTTTATTTCTTCGTTATTCTTTTTATCATTTTCTTCAGTCGAAGGATTCTCGCCGGTATTTTCCTCAGCTTTGCTCTTAGCCTCTTCCTCTGCTTTGCGTTTAGCTTCTTCCTCAGCCTTACGCTTTGCTTCTTCCTCTTCCTTGCGGCGTTTTTCTGCTTCTTCAGCCTCATAAACCGCTTTAAGTCCGTTCTTTACCTGAAGCGCTTCGTCATGGGATAACAGTTTATTATGATCAACAACAATTATTATACGTCCATGGTGACTGCAGGCTCCCGAAACATAGGCTGATTTTCCTGAATTAACTATAATGGGGATAGTCTGGAATTCACCCTCGACAAGCTGGTCTATCTCGACAACCTTATCAACCCTGAATGCCATTGTCCCGTTTTCGGTACGCAGGTAAATCAACTGGCTTAATACCGGCTCTTCACTCCTGTCTATGCCGAGCAAGGTACGCAGTCTCACTATCGGAACCCATTCTCCCCTGAATTTTCTGATGCCTTCAACAAAATCGGGAGCACCCCCGAGTACCATCTCTGCTTTTCCGTTTTCTATACTGCGGACACACATACTATCCATACTGAAGAACTGTCCGTCAATATCACAAATAACCTGTTTGTTCATTCCGGTTCCTCCATCAGCTAAAGTCCACAAGGTTGTTTATCTGAGACTATTACTCGGTCAGGTCTCCTCCCTTATAAGGAGGACAGCCCTGCTTGAGCCACTTTAAGTATCCGTTGATAAACAAATCTATACCGCCGTTTAATACCGCATCTGCATTAGCCGTACTGACACCTGTACGAAGATCTTTTATCATCTTATAAGGCTGTAAGAAATATGATCTTATCTGGCTGCCGAAGTTGTTATCCTTTACTTCGCCACGGATATCGGCTGTCTTATCCAGATTTTCCTGCTGCTTTAAGATAAGGAGCTTTGACTTTAATATCTGCATAGCCTTATCCTTGTTCTGGTACTGTGAACGCTCATTCTGACATGATACAACGATACCTGTCGGGAAGTGGGTGATACGGATAGCAGATGAAGTCTTGTTGACCTTCTGTCCGCCGGCACCCGATGAACGGAATATATCTATACGGATATCATCATCAGGGATATCTATATCCAGATCCTCTTCTATATCAGGCATTACATCACAGGATACAAATGAAGTCTGGCGCTTTGCCTGGGCATTGAAAGGAGAAATACGTACAAGTCTATGTACACCATGCTCGCTCTTTAAATGTCCATATGCATTCATTCCGTTTATCTGTAATGTCACTGACTTATAACCTGCTTCATCACCCTCCAAGAAATCAAGCAGTTCAAGCGAAAAGCCCTTGGACTGTGCCCACATAGAATACATTCTGTAAAGCATGCTGCACCAGTCGCATGCCTCTGTTCCGCCTGCTCCGGCATGTAAGGTTACAATAGCGTTGTTCTTGTCAAACTCACCATCCAGTAGCGTTGCAAGTCTTACCTCTTCAAAGTTGTTGGTAAATTTCTCAAACTCTGCCTGTACCTCAGGTACCATGGACTCATCGTTTTCTTCATTTACCATATCGATAAGATCATAAAGATCCTTGAACTGGGTCTCTAAGTCCCTGTACTCCTGGATGGTATCCTTGAGGTTTTTGAGCTCCTTCATATAGTTCTGAGCCTTGTCAGCATCATTCCAGAAGCCTTCTTCTTCCATGATGCCTTCTATTTCCTCAACCCTGAAGGACTTCTTCTCGAGGTCGAGTGACTCACCGACTTCCTTTAAGGGTGCTGTATATTGATTTAATTCGTATTTTACCTGATCTAATGCTACCATTTCATCCTCTTATTTTTTATCAATTCTCAAACTTACCTGAGGCCTTACAGCAGAATTTATACTTCTTTCCGCTTCCGCAAGGGCAGGGATCATTGGGCATGATCTTCTTTGCGATTCGGCGCTTAGGTGCATTTGCCACGGATTCATCCTTGTTGGTACCTGACTCCTTAGCTACCTGCTCACGTTCTACTTTACGCTCTACCTGAACCCTCAGCAGCATTCTAACTGTATCTTCAGCTATGCCGTCCGTCATCTCCTGGAACATATCAAAGCCCTGGAGCTTGTATGAGTCAATAGGATTACGCTGAGCATATGACTGGAGACCGATGCTCTGGCGCAGCTGATCCATATCGTCGATGTGGTTCATCCACCTGGTATCAATAGCCTTCAGCAGGACGATACGTTCTACCTCACGGAACTCTTCAGGCACATTGAATTCTGCTTCCTTTGCTTCATATAATTCAAGTGCACGGTTCTGTATTCTCTCTTCAAGTTCCTTCTTCTTTATCTTCTTAAGCTCATCCTCAGATAGAACTATATGCTCCATAGGGATAATGGGAAGTATCATGTCATTGAGTGACTTCATATCCCATTCCTCGGGTACCTGATCATCACTGATGCAGGCATTTACACAGCCGTCCACAGTATCGTTAAGCATTCTGAGAATCGTGTCACGCATGTTTTCTCCGTCGAGTACACGCATTCTTTCAGCGTAGATGATCTCACGCTGTTCGTTATTTACCTCATCGTACTCAAGGATATTCTTTCTGATACCGAAGTTGTTATTTTCTATCTTCTTCTGAGCACGCTCGATAGCGTTTGTCAGCATCTTATGATGTATTTCCTGACCATGCTGTACACCTAAGGTCTTAAATACTGACATCATCCTCTCGGAACCGAAGAGACGCATCAGGTCATCCTCAAGGGATATAAAGAACTTGGACTCACCCGGATCACCCTGACGTCCTGAACGTCCGCGCAGCTGGTTATCGATACGACGGGACTCATGACGCTCTGTACCTATGATTCTTAACCCGCCTGCTGCCTTTACCTTTTCAACCTCTGCATTGTAAGCGGCCTCATCCATGCCCTCGTCAAATGTTCCGCCGAGCTTGATATCGGTACCACGGCCTGCCATGTTGGTAGCTATGGTAACGGCACCATATCGTCCGGCTTCCGCTACTATCTGAGCTTCCATCTCATGGAACTTTGCATTTAAGACATTATGCTTGATATTTCTCTTTTTTAAGTATGAACTGATCTCTTCAGAGGATTCGATAGTGATGGTACCTACCAGTACGGGCTGTCCCTTCTGATGTGCCTCTACTATCGCATCAATGATAGCCTCAATTTTCTCCTGATGAGTACAGTATACGGCATCCTCATAGTCTATACGGATAACAGGCTTGTTCGGAGGGATGGTAACAACATCCATGCCGTAGATCTCACGGAATTCCTTGTCCTCTGTGATAGCTGTACCGGTCATACCGCACTTCTTATGATATTTATTGAAGTAGTTCTGGAGTGTAATGGTAGCAAGGGTCTTTGACTCCCTGTTAACCTTTACATGCTCTTTAGCTTCTATCGCCTGATGAAGACCATCCGAATAACGTCTGCCGGGCAGGATACGTCCGGTAAAGTCATCTACGATAAGTACTTCATTATCCTTTACTACGTAATCTTTATCCTTAAACATAAGGTAATGAGCCTTTAATGCCAAGATGATATTATGCTGGATCTCAAGGTTTTCTACATCTGCAAAGTTGTCCAGATGGAAGAACTGCTCTACCTTTGCAACACCCTGTGCAGTAAGGTTTACGGCTTTTTCCTTTTCGTTTACTACGAAATCACCTGTTTCCTCGGGCTCTTCACCGCCGAACTTTGCTGCCATAACAGTTTCCATCTTACTGAGCTCTTTTTCGGTACCCTTCTGCATCTGACATGCCAGGATATCACACATCTCGTAAAGCTTTGTGGATTTGCCGGAAGGTCCCGATATGATAAGAGGAGTACGTGCCTCATCTATCAAACAGGAGTCAACCTCGTCGATAACGGCGAAGTGAAGCTTACGCTGAACCATCTGCTCCTTATACACTACTCTGTTGTCACGGAGGTAGTCAAAACCAAATTCATTGTTTGTACCATAGGTGATGTCGCAATTATATGCCTCACGTCTCTCATCATTGTCCATGGTGTTGAGAATGTAACCGCATGTAAGTCCCATGAACTCATAGATATGACCCATGTTCTCGGCATCACGCTTTGCCAGGTAATCATTTACTGTTACTACATGGACGCCTTCGCCCTCAAGTGCATTGAGGTATATAGCCAGTGAAGATGTAAGTGTTTTTCCTTCACCGGTAAACATCTCGGAGATACGTCCCTGTGAAAGTACAATAGCACCAAGGAGCTGTACATGGAATGCTCTCTGATGTAATGTCCTCACACCGGCCTCTCTTGCTGCTGCAAATGCCTCAGGCAGTATATCGTCCAGAGTCTCCCCGCCCGCAAGTCTCTCCTTGAACTGACGGGTCATGTCCCTCAGCTCTTCATCCGACTTGGCCTGCATGGTAGGCTCCAAATCCTCTATTTTCTGTGCAATAGGCTCAATTCTCTTTATCTCACGCTCGCTGCGTGTCTTAAAGATCCTGCGCCATAAACTCTTTTTTGCCATTTCTTCAGTCCTCTTTTTTCCTTTGTTTTCCAATTTCAAACCATAGTAAACTATCATAGTATTTTATCACTATTTGTCAGACTTGTCAAAATCTTTTTTGAAGTCTAAAAAACAGTGTCACCCCGATCAAAGCGAAGAATCTATATACTCAATAATTTTAGATTCTTTACTTCGCTCAAGATGACACGAAGATAATACTATATGATGTTCTCAATATTATATTTGCCTATGCTGAAAACTGACTATTATAGAGGTTTGCATAGAATCCGCCCTTAGAAAGAAGCGTATCATGGTTACCCTGCTCTATGACATGTCCATCCTTCATGACCAGGATGACATCAGCATTCTTGATAGTGGACAGTCTGTGTGCCACTACAAAACTTGTACGGCCTTCCATCATGGTATCAAAGGCCTTTCTGATCTTTAACTCCGTTCGGGTATCAATAGATGAAGTTGCTTCATCGAGGATCAGCATAGGAGGAAGTGAAAGCACGACTCTCGTGATACACAGGAGCTGTTTCTGACCGCCTGAGAGCGATCCGCCGTCTTCTGCTATAACTGTATCATATCCTTGCGGCAAACGCCTGATAAAGCTATGTGCATGTGATTTCTTTGCTGCAGCTATTATCTCTTCGTCGGTAGCATCAGGTTTGCCCACTATGATATTGTCTCTTATCGTACCTTTCTTAAGCCATGTATCCTGGAGCACCATACCGTAGTTACGTCTTAAGGAATGTCTGGTGAGTTTCTTTATAGGATGCCCATCAACACTGATTTCTCCGGCATTAACATCATAAAACCGCATGATAAGGTTTATCAAAGTGGTCTTTCCGCATCCGGTAGGTCCTACAATGGCTATCCTCTGACCGGGATCCACATGAAGATTCAGACCTTCGATAAGCTTCTTCTCAGGTACATATGAAAAACTTACATTAGATATATCTACTATACCCTGAGCATCCTTTAACTCTGCAGCGTCGTCTGCATCAGGCACCTCAGGTTCAGCCTCAATGATACTGAAGGTCCTGTCAGCACATGCCAATGCATTCTGCAGTTCTGTGATAACGCCTGATATTTCATTGAAGGGCTTTGTGTACTGGTTGGCATAAGAGAGGAAAATCGTAAGCTGACCTATGGTCAATGCTCCTTTTATAACTGACAGACCGCCTGTCAGGGCAACTCCGGCATATACTATATTGTTGACCACTCTTGTAGACGGATTAACAAGTGATGAAAAGAAGGTGGCTCTTAAGGAACACTTCTTTAATCTCTCGTTTACTTCGTCAAACTGGTCTATAACAGCTTCTTCACGATTGAACGACTGTACAACCTTCTGATTTGTTATCATTTCATTTATCAGTGCTGTCTGCTCACCACGGGTTTTGGTCTGAAGTTTAAACATACCGTATGTTTTTCTGGCAATGAATGAAGAAACAAACAGTGAAAGAGGTGTAACAAGGAATACTACGAGTGCTATCATTACATTCTCAGCAAACATAAATATAAGGGTTCCGAGAATCGTGATAATGCCTGTAAAAAGTTGTGTAAATCCTATCAGCAGTCCGTCTGCAAACTGGTCGACATCCGCTATCATACGGCTGACCATATCTCCCGAAGATGTTTTGTCAAGATAACTCAACGGTAGTTTCTGTATCTGTTTAAAGGCTTTTCTTCTGACATCAGCGGTTACAGAAAATACTATCTTATTATTTACCATAGTCATAACCCATTGAGCCAATGCTCCAATAAGTATGACTACCGCCATGGTAATAAGCACTTTTTTAAAATCACTCCAAAAATCCGCAGATGTATATTGGACAAATATTTCGCCTATCGTTTCGCCACCATCAGCCAGCTTCTTTATCAGGTCAACCGCATCACCTGTAAGGATTGGCAGATAAAGCGCTGATATTACCGAAAACAATGCCAGCATTATAGTAAGGGCGAAATATCCTCTGTAAGGCTTAATGAAGGGAAATACCTTCTTTAATACCTTTAGCTGGGAATCTTTCTTATCCTTCATTTATCCCTCCAAAAAGCCCTTTAAATCCTCAAGCAGGTCATCTATATCCATGCCGTGTACTTCAGCCGCCTGGGCCAGGCTCTCACGTCTTGCTGTAGGACAGCTGCTGCAATGCATCCCCATATTTGCCAAAATATCCTTTGCTTCGGGCGCTGCATCAAGAAGCTCTCCGATAGTTGTATTCTCATTAAGTCGCATAAATAGTCTCCTTATACTTCTTTGAGTATTCATCCACACTATCGTACCACAAAGGATATTAGTTTACAATGTATTTTTTTATGTTGTTATACCCACATAAATTTGTTTGACAAGTTTGACAAATGATGGTAGAATACTATGATAGTTTACTATGGTTTGAAATTGGAAAACAAAGGAAAAAAGAGGACTGAAGAAATGGCAAAAAAGAGTTTATGGCGCAGGATCTTTAAGACACGCAGCGAGCG
>JAEEVK010000136.1 GCA_016287095.1 Lachnospiraceae bacterium | reverse complement strand
TGATAGGAAAATGTAGGCTGGCTTACAAACGTATTCTCAGCACCTCTGGAAAAGCTCTCTGTACGGGCCAATTCTATACAATAATCTATCTGCTTTGTTGTCATAGCATACCTCTGATATTTAAAAATTAAATCAACTATCTAATGTTTCTATTGGATATTATAAAAGCACCATGAGATAATGTAAACAACAAAGGACAAAACCAATTGGTATATACAGTTATCTATAGAAAAATTTTATGGAGGAAATTCAAATGGCAAAAACTTTAATCGCTTTCTTCTCAAGAGCGGATGAAAATTATTTCGGCGGAGCAATGAGATATGTAAAGGTAGGTAATACAGAAATTGTTGTTAACCAGATGAAAGAACTGATAGATGCAGATACATTCAAGATTGAGATGTTAAATCCTTATTCTCCGGTGTACATGAACTGCATTGATGAAGCAAAGAAAGATTTAAGAGAAAATGCTCGTCCAGAACTTACAGATTACATCGACAGTATTGATGAGTACGACACCATTGTACTTGCTTATCCAAATTATTGGGGGACATTTCCGATGGCTGTTGCAACTTTCCTTGAAAAATATGATTTTACAGGAAAGACAATCCTTCCTCTTTGCACCAACGAAGGAAGTGGCATGGGTTCTAGCGAGCGTGATGTTAAAAAATATGCTAAGGGCGCAGATGTAGTAAAAGGTCTTGCAATTACAGGAAGTCAGGCTGCCGATGCCAAGCCATCTGTTGAAAAGTGGTTTTCCACTAACGGGTTGATGTAAAGGAATAAGGAGGATTTTCAATGGAAAACATCGTATTAAATAACAAATTAGAATGCCCAGTAGTGGGAATTGGAACATTTATGCTATCGCCTGCAGATGCGGAAAACAGCGTGCGTGAAGCACTTAAGATGGGATACAGACTTATAGATACAGCCAATGCTTATGTAAATGAGCGAGCTGTAGGGCGAGGAATTAAAGAAAGCGGAGTGGATAGAAAAGAAGTATTTTTGTCTACAAAGCTGTGGCCTTCAGAATATGAAAATGACAATGCCGTAGATGAAACATTAGAGCGCCTTGGCGCCTCCTATGTGGATCTTCTTTATATCCATCAGCCGGCTGGAAATTGGCTTGCAGGATACAGACAGCTTGAGAAAGCATATAAAGAAGGCAAGGCTAAGGCTATCGGTATTTCGAATTTTGAAGGCAAGTATATTGAAGAGCTTGAGACTAAATGGGAAATTGTACCTCAGTTTATTCAGGTAGAAGCACATCCATATTTTACACAGAAGGAGCTTCGTAAGACTTTGGATAAATATGATATAAAGCTTATGAGTTGGTATCCACTTGGCCATGGCGACAAGTCTCTAATTAATGAGCCTGTATTTGCAGAACTTGGTAAAAAATATGGCAAGTCATCAGCGCAAATCATACTTCGCTGGCATACACAGATGGGATTTGTTGTTATCCCTGGAAGTAAAAATGTGGATCATATCAAGGATAACTTGGACATTCTGGATTTTAAACTTACAGATGCTGAAATGGCAGAAATCGCCAAGCTCGATAAGAACGAGAGATATTATCACAGAACTGACGCACAGCTTGTTCAGTTTGCAGGATGGAAACCTGATTTTGAAATATAGAAAAAACCATACCCCATAATACCCCATACAATGACAAAATAGGAGAGCATGCTAAAGGCAAAGTCAAAATAATCCTGCCAAATGCCCTCGTATGCACCCTTAAATCAGATCAAAAAGTTCAGCCAGTATAGACAGAAACATGGCATAACAGTAGCATCATTAATACCGACTCGAATATTAGGAAGCATAATAAAGCTCACATTGGTGGGCTTTATTTTTATGTATAATTTTGAGCATGCATTGAACGTATTGGCTGCTGAAGGATATACATATGTAACATCGTAGTGACTTTGCGATTGCCATAGTATATTTGTATTTTTTCACAAAAAAATGTAGATATCAATATAAAAATATAGTATAATTGCATAATATATAAGATTTGTGATTGTGATCAAAAAGAAACTTACTGTATACGGTATATAAGGAGGGATGTTTGTGAAACAGACTTATGCTAAGAGCGACAGGGGAGATTTACAGGAGGCATTGAGGGGAATAGGAAAACCTGATGCCATTATCATGATTTCAAACGGCAAACAGTTTGAGCAGCACGTGAGAGAGCTTAATGAAGCTCTGCCGGATGTGCCTAGTATTGCAGGCACGGGGCATTTTTACGGAAGTACAGTTAAGGAAGGCGGAGTGGGAATTATCGCACTTTCCGGTGTAAATGCGGTGGCAGGCGTGATGAATTATGCCACCACGATGCCGGTTCATGATGTCGGCGCTTTACAGAAAAACGTATCTTCAATATCGGCTTCATCCAAGGACACAATCTGCATCGATATCTGCACCGGCAATGATGCATGTGTTCTGACATCCATGGACAGCGTACTGGGAAAGAACCATATATCTCTCATAGGCGGTACATCAATGGATCCGCTGGTTTCCGTAAACGGAGAGATCTATTCCGACGCATCTGTATATATCCTGATAAAGAATCCTGGAGGCAGGATAAAGGCATACAAGGAAAATCTTTACAGACCTTTGGATGATACGAGGTTTATAGCCAGCAAGACCGACAGGAGCAAATACTACATCGGTGAGCTGAACGGAAAGCCTGCCAAGGAAGTTTACAAGCAGCATCTACATATCAATGAGTCCGACATAGAGACGCAGACCTTCAAGAATCCTCTGGGCAAGATCACCGGAAAAGATATCTGTATCATCTCGCTGAAGGAGGTTTCCGGAAACGGTTTGTGCTGCTATCGTCAGGTTAATGACTCCGACGTGCTCACAATGCTGGACATGGGAGACTTCAGGGAGATCACCGCGGAGACCCTCAACCAGATAAAGAGGGATTTCAGGCATGTGTCGGGTATAATCTCGGTCAACTGTGTGTTCCGTTATATTGTGTTCAACAACAATAATTACACGGACGAATACCTGAAAGCTATGTCGGGTATCGGCACGAGCTGTGGATTCTTTGCAAACGGTGAGCATTACAACGGACAGTTTATCAACCAGTCCATGTCATGCGTTGTGTTTGAGTAAGGGAGGGCAAGAGAGATGGCATTTTTCAGCAAAAAAAGTGATAACAATGTGTCATATACACCTTCCGCAGTGATCCCGGTTAAAAAGGATTACACTCCGATACGCCACATCGCCAATAGCGTTAAGGATTACCAGCAGCAGCTGGTGGTCAAGGAAGTGGCATCCCTGGGGGAACTCAAATACATACAGGATTCCTTTAATGAAGTTCTTGAAAAAGACAGGGAGCTCAAGGAGGAGATCGAAAGATTTGTCGATGTATTCCATACTCTGGGCGACTCTGCCATGAAATATGAAGATGTAAAGACCAATATTTCGAGTTCCGTAGCTGATGCACAGGCGAAGATGGCTGACCTTGAGAGGTCTACCGTTGAGCTTAAGGCCCAGTTTGAGGAGATAGAGAGCTTTTACGCCACACTTCAGGAATCTATAGTCAGCATTTCCGAGAATATGACAGCCATCACTGCCATAGCCAATCAGACCAATATGCTGGCTCTCAATGCCGCTATTGAGGCAGCGCGTGCAGGTGAGCAGGGACGCGGCTTTGCCGTTGTTGCAAATCAGGTAAAGGATCTTGCGCAGAAGATAAAGGTTCTGGTCAATAATGTTGAAGATAATATCGAGAGCGTTGGCGAAGACACCAAACAGCTCAGTGAAGGCATCACTAACACCAAGAGCGCGCTTCAGATTAACATCGATAAGACGGGGGAAGCAGCCGGCGTTATAGACAAGATCAATGAGGCCGCTGACGGTGCAGATGAGGTACAGAGCGAGATTAGATCAATCTCAGACAGTGCAACTCAGGAACTGAAGGTATTCACCGGTGAGCTTGACCACATAGAGCTTCAGTATAACGAGGTTCAGTCTCACATTGACGAGGCAAATGATCTGGGGACAACCAAGAGCGTTATGTTCGAGAATATTGACAACATGCTCTCTCAGGTAGAGCCACTGGTCAAAGAGCTGGAGAGATCGTAAGTATTTAGCGGATCACAGCTGATTTGAAATAAAAAAGGTAAAGCCACGGCGAGAGCCGTGGCTTTTGCATCAGAATCAGACGAAGCTTACGCTTCGCCTGATAATTCCGCAAGGGTATATGGATTGCCGGCTGTAAGGCGGCTGAGAGCCTTAAAACAGTTCACACCGTTTCGATAGCAGGTCTCGATGTATGTTCGGATGTCTGCAAAGTATTCTGAGTATTTCTGTGAGACGAACTGACCGGACACTTTCTGTTTTGTCTTCGTAAAACGAAGTGAACGCTCGCTGAGATTATTGGTTGTTGGCAAAGAAAAATCAGACAGCCACATGAAATAGTTTCCTCTGTATTTCTTTAACCGTGCAATCAGCCGTCTTTCATCAGTCTCAAAATATCTGTTTGATGATGTCAGATATTCTTCATCTGCTTTTTCCAGCAATTCATCCAACTGTCTATTGAATTCACGAATGTATTCATCATCGAAGGACATATAGCCGTTTTCCATCAGCTGCTTTCTTTCATGCTCAGCCTCTTGTATCAGCTTCTTCAGAGCTATGCACCAGCTGTGTCCGGAATCATCTATCAAGGATTGCAAATCCCTTGATAAATGTTCGTTACATTCTATGTTCTGAAACTGAAAATCGTCATTGTAATTGATCGTGTTATGATCATGCATCACGATGGTATCCGGACTGAGAGCAGCAAGGATAGAATCTTCATCAATACCTGCGCGATCCTTTGCTTCATGGGCTTTGTAAAGAGCAAGTTTTTCATTCCCATAGAATCTCATGCAGGCACGGGCAGTGTTGATAAATATGACGGTATCATCCCAATAAACAAGTTTTAAACGTATGACAGCCATGCGCACTTCTGATACAAACGGCTTGAGCAGACCGGATGCCCGTTTTTGCAGCTTGCATATATATCCCTGGCTAAGGGAAATCTGATCATGCATAAGACCAGATATGATCTGTGCGGTTCTATTGATGCTGATGAAACCTTGATTGATCAGAGCAAGAGACAGAGCTTGGATCTCTGATCCGTACTGTATGGGCTCCTTGATGTTCAATGGTATTGGAGAATGGACAGTCCTTCCGCAGTCAAGACATTCATACTCATAGAAAATATGACGTGTCTTTATTACGGTAACCTTATAGTCTATTGTATCTTTATGCCGCTCCCCGATATACCTTAAACTCCCACCACATTTGGGACAGGTTTCGAGAGCATGATCGATTGTTTCATCAATCTCATCATCCGGCAATGGGGAGAGAGCGTGTTTTTTGTGACCGACCTGCCCGCCCTTTTTTCTTCCGGTTTTGACTCTTGAATTCGGAACAACCTTTTTCTTATCAATTGGCATCTGGCTGGTAGGAAGACCGCTGTTAGTTCCATCATTATTGGCGATGGAATTCAGACGAAGTATCTCTTCTTCAAGAGCAGAGATCTTGGCCTGCAGAAGTTCATCGTTTTCTGATGTGGCAGGAGCAGCATACACTGCATCGAGACGTTTCTTTAGTTCTGCATTCTCTTTCTTAAGCGCATCATTTTCCGATTTCAATTCTTCGTTTTGAAGCCTGAACTCTGCAATCTCATCTTTCTTGGATTCTGCATAATTTGACTGCTGGGCGTACCAGTATTTAAAACGATCGAGCTGATTATTAAGATGTTTTACTTCCTGAGAAAGACGGTTGATAGTGCGTAGATGCTGCGCTTTTTCACTATCGACATAGGTGCCGGCAGAAAGTTCTTCGATGGTTTTTTCTGCCTTCTTCAACTGCCTTTGCAGGGACAGACACTCCTGCCTTCTTTTTTCATACGCTTCTTTAAGAGTCATTATGATTTCTTGAGTTTATTCGTGAGAGAATCCACTTTATCGCGCAACATCTTGTTTTCTTCAAGCAGACGCAACACTTCTGATTTCAGTTCCTTTACAGTTGTTGGCATCTGATACTCGTCTTCTGAAGGAACATAGTTGGGACTGCGCTTTTTACCGCGGCCGTCAGTAGGAACGATCTCTCCGGTAGTCTCGTCAACACGCCCGATGAGAGTGCGCTTAGACCGTGACTGTTTCTTTTCTTTGTCCCAGACATAGGTCGTTTCATAAGCATAGGTTAGTCCGGAACGTTTGTCTTTGTTGTATGTGATTGCCATATGATCACCTCCTTATATCGTCATGTATAATTATAATACATGACGATATAAAAGTCAAGAGAAAAATGCCAAAAAGTTCGATAAAATCAGACTTTTTTGGCATTTGAGTGATGAGAAAAATCGTCACGTGTTATTGATAAGAAAAGTTGAAAGGGCGATTAGGTTGTGAATAGACGATTTTTTTCCCTTTTTCGTGTTGAAAGTGTACGCTGAAACGTATATAATTAAAAATGGTTCATTGTATGAGTTTATATGTACATGGAGAGCATATGGAATACTTAACAACAGAAGAAATAGCAGGAAAATGGGGAATATCAAAGCGTAGAGTACAGCGCCTAGTACAGGATGGCAGGATTGAGGGAGCGGTTAAGAAAGGTGTTTGGCTTATACCCTCTTCTGCTAAGAAACCGATAGACCCTAGAAAAATAAAGAAAGAGGACTAATAAGATGACCGATCAGGAACTTAAGAAGCTAAAAGATGACCTTTGGCACTCACAGGAGGATTATCGAATCGCCTGCTAAGTTTGAATACTTCAGGATGCATACGGATATGAAAGGGGTTAAAAATGCGCTTGATGTAATCCTTATGAATGACTTATCTGACCGTATGATAGAAGAAAAGAATGCTGAGTATTTCATTGTGTCTGACGATGGTGATTATGATAATTATATACAGGAAAAGCAAAAAAGAAAAATAAGCATAAACAAGATACCTGAGGTTTGTAAGGCTAGTCAGAATACCATTCAAAACAAACCTGCTTCTAATAACGGAAATTCAAA
>JAEEVK010000135.1 GCA_016287095.1 Lachnospiraceae bacterium | reverse complement strand
GTACTGATATCTCGCATATAAACGCTACCCATATAGACACCACCCCTATCGTAAATTAGTTTATCAAATTTCACGAAATTTTTGTACTCAAATTATTGGTGTTTTTTACTTACATTTTTTGACATTATAAAAAGCGTATCCCTACACTTTGGTAGAAATACGCTTTATAATAATAAACAATTTTGTTATATCACAGTACTTTCTTCATAATGTCGCAGAAATCAAATGTTGCGAAGTAATCCTTTGCAGTCTCCGCACGACGGATGAGCTCGACGCTGCCGTCTTCATGGAGCAGGAGCTCCTTAGACCTCAGCATACCGTTGTAGTTGTAGCCCATGGAAAATCCGTGTGCACCAGTATCATGGATGCAGATATAATCACCCATGTCGATCTTGGGCAGCTGTCTGTCGATAGCAAACTTGTCGTTGTTTTCGCAGAGATTACCGACCACGTCATAGGTGTGGTCCTTGGGCTCGTTTTCCTTGCCCAGAACCGTCAGGTGATGATATGCACCGTACATAGCAGGTCTCATGAGGTTTGCCGCACACGCATCGACACCGATATACTCTTTGTATGTATGCTTTTCGTGGATGGCCTTTACTATCAGATGTCCGTATGGTGCGAGCATAAAACGTCCAAGCTCTGTGAATATGGATACCTCCATACCTGCGGGCTCTATCACTTCTTCATAGGCTTTCTTTACGCCCTCGCCGATCTTCAGGATGTCGCAGCCCTCCTGGTCCGGTCTGTAGGGGATACCTACACCGCCTGAAAGGTTGATGTATTTCACATCCGCACCTGTCTCGTCTCTGAGTTCTACAGCAAGCTTGAACAGGTCTCTTGCCAGCATCGGGTAATAGTCGTTCGATACCGCTCCACTGCATAGGAATGCATGGATACCAAACTTCTTTGCTCCGAGCTCTTTTAGTCTTTTAAATGCTTCTGCTATCTGAGTTCTGGTCATACCATACTTTGCATCACCGGGGTTGTCCATGATGCCATTGGACACGTTATATACTCCACCGGGGTTGAATCGGCAGAATATCGTCTCAGGTACGCCACACTCGTTATTTAAGAAATCAACAAGTGTGATGTCGTCAAGGTTGATGTAACCTCCAAGCTTTTTGCACTTTGTGAACTCTCCTACGGGTGTCTCGTTTGACGAGAACATGATCTCGCCCTCACCAAGTCCGCAAGCCTCCGCTATAAGCAGCTCCTGCATGGATGCGCAATCCACTCCGCAGCCCTCACTTTTAAGTACATTGATTATAAAGGGGTTTGGTGTTGCCTTTACCGCAAAAAACTCTTTAAAACCCTTATTCCAGGCAAATGCCTGCTTTAATTTTCTTGCATTTTCCCTAATGCCCTTTTCATCGTAGATGTGGAAGGGGGTGGGGTACTTCTTTACTATCTCTTCTATCTGCTCTTTTGTAACAAACGGTGTTTTCATATATGTGTCCTTTCTATGTACAATACAATACCATACTGATAACAAACATTAGAAAGAATAACATATTTCTCGTCCCTATGCAAGAAAATCTTTGCAAATCTATTGACTTTTTTACTATAAGTGATATACTAAAGATGAAAAAGGTGCTGCCGTAGAACGACGGCCAGCTGCCTAACAATCAGTTACAAAAAATAACCGTTTGCCGTGCAAAGCTAAGGCGGTTATTTTTTTGTGTCATCTTTATTTGAACTGTTATCCTTAACGTCTTTGCCAATTACGTAAAACAACATCGCAACTCCGCAAAGCATAATTACAAACTGTATCAATTCAGATACACTCATAGCTTCCTCCTTCCTGAGTAGCCCTTTCACTACTCTGGTGAGGCAGCTAACCGCCATCCGTCTAGCAACACCACTATTATTATAGCAAACATTTGTTTGATTGTCAATTATTTGTTGAAAAAAGTTCGTTATTCCGATATTATTTTTCGTTTTTACGTTTTTTATGCTTGACTTTTATACAAAGAAATGATATTATAATTGTGCTGAAACACTCACAGTTTTCATCATCCAGGGAAGGCCAAACACTTCTCCGGTGAGGTAACTAACAACAGGTTACAAAAAAAACAACCGCATTGCCTGGTGAGTTTTAGCGATTATTTTTTTGTGTTTGTATCATTAAATTTATTTTCATTAATTGTGCTCTGCCGATTGTAAAATAACATTGCAATTCCGCAGAGCATAATTAATGTTTATCAAACAAATCTTGTTTTATCTTAGTAGTAGAAATCCCTTCTGTCCTCGGTAGATATACAACCTCGCAGTACTCCTTCAAGAAGTCAAACTTTCCGGTCCAGTCATCTCCCATAACAAATACATCAACATTGTTATTTACCACATCGTCAATCTTCTGCTCCCATGTATACTCAGGCAGGACCTCATCTACGTAGCGAATCGCCTCGAGGATTTTCTTCCTGTCTTCAAAGCTGTAATATGCCTTCTTGCCCTTGATGGCATTGAACTCATCCGAGGATACCACGACTATCAAGTAGTCGCCCAGTTCTCTGGCTCTTCTCAGCAGATTGATATGCCCAACATGTAAAAGATCGTATGTTCCGTAGGTTATAACTTTTTTCATTTTCTATACCTCAAAATATTTTTTTAACTGATACTGCGGATTACTATGTTTCAAGCAACTATGACAATCCTACATCATTTTGTCATAGTAAATGTCTGGTTAAATGCCGGTATTGTGGCCTCTGAGCCATACAACATGGAATATAATAAGCTGTAACTACCTGCATCGTTAATCTCGCTGTCAGATGTATTGATCAGGTTTACACCACCGTAACTGCCCGTAAAGTTCGTATAATACGACTTCAACAGTCCTAACGCCGATGTAGTCATGAGTTTGAGTCCGTTTGAGTCTTCGGATGCTCCGGCAAATGCCAAAAATCCAAGATACATCTCGTCATATCTGTTCTTGTCAGTCTGGTCACTTGTATAAGTAAGAGAGACACTCTTCACATAGCCACTCTTTATGTCCAGCTTAAAATCAGGAATATCACCTACATATCCGTTGTATTTCATAAGTTCAACAACATTTTCATAAAACTGCTCTGAGGTGATCTGACCTCTGTTTTCAGGAATAAGAGCCTGTTTTGATACTAACTCATCACCCACATTTAACAGTACGACCGCTATGATGACAAGCGCAATCCTTGCCGGGCTTTCATCGACCAGCTCCACATCTATGCCATTATCCCAAGGCATCGTATCGTCCATCCTGCATCTCAGGAATGACATCGCACGTTTAAACACCGTGTATATCGGGATCATAAAGCCAAATCCCTGCCATGCAAGTTTCAATGCCCTGATATATCCCTGCTTCAAGTCAAGCTTATTCTTGGTTTTCATATCCCGGATCTTGATGCCCATTATAAATTTTCCGGGTGTTGTACCAAATGTGGTAAGCAGCAACGGCTCTATCATCATCTCAAACAACCAGAATATGATCTCGCAATATGCGACCATTTTCAATGATATGCCTACATTTACCCTAAACCCAAGTCTGAGTATCGCTCCGCCTATAAGAGTCATAAGCGTTGTATCCAAAATCCTTGCTGCGAATCGCCTGAATGGATGCGGGCAGGTCTTTTCACCGTTATTTATCCGTTCTCTCGCACCTATCGGCTTGGCATAACTGCCATATCCCGCCGACCAGCCCTGCCAATTGCCCGAGCCCATGTTTGATGCTCCAAAGCCTCTGTCAGTGTACGGACTCCAGTTTTCATCATAGCCCGCGCTGGATTTTGCGGTACTTTCTGTGGAATCGTAGACAGTTTTGGTGTCACTGTTTTCAGTTTTTAAAGGGCTTTCCTGTCCATTTCCTGTATTGTTTTCGTTCTCTGTTAATTCCGAATCCTGATCGGGTTGTTCCTCACTATTATTCTCTCTACCCGAATCTTGTTTTTCTGACCTATCAGGATCCCGGTCTTTGCTAACAAATCCATTGAAAAACCCACCGATACCGGCTTTCTGCGACTGCCTATCTCCTGAAAGGCCAAAAGCATTCTTATTGCTTCTTTCATCCTCGAGTCTACCGGAATTTACATCGTAAAACAAGCCTCCGGAATGCTTTAGTTCCTTGATATGCTGCAGGAATGGTACCGGATCCAATTCATCAACATCCTGACACTCACGCCTGATGTTCTGCATGACGATGGCGGCCTGACTGTGGTTGGAATCATCTGACAGGATACTGTCAACATGCTTTTTCAGGGTGGCTCTCATATCCATCTCATGTTTCAGAATGGCTATAGCCTCATCATCCGGAACTCCGAGCATACTGAACAGGCAGTGTACTCTGATAACCCTGACTTTTGCATCGTCAAAGTTTCCAAGTAACGCTGCCGGACCTTTTTCCTTCAAAACTTCAGACTCTATCATTTGAAGCTTTGAGGCGCTTATGCCCAATTCCTTTGATAATTCCCTATAGGTCATGTTTCTATTTCAAACTCCCTGGCATTTTATTGCCTTTAAACTCTGATCAATAATTTCTCTATAAGATTCTTCGCTTCGCTCAGAATGACATAAAAAAATTATATCGTCATATAATCTATGCTTATTTACATATATAACTCAAATTTTGAGTTTAGCCAGAAGTGCCCCAAGTCCTGTTGACGGTGAATCCCCGTCACTGTACTCTGTGGGCTCGTCAAGGGCTTCCTCCACGGTCTCGGACTCATCTCTTTCGTTTACTGCGATCATGGAGAGTGAAAGCTTGCCGTCCTTTACGTCTATAACCTTTACGGTCACTTCTTCGCCTTCCTTTAATACCTCAGCGGGTGACTTTATCTTTTTGTATGCTATCTGTGAAATATGAACGAGACCGGTTATGCCGTCTCCTATGTCCACGAATGCACCGAAAGGCATAAGTTTTTCTACCTTTCCTGTCACTACGGTTCCCTTTTGGACCTTTGAGACCTTTAGGTGTCTGTCAGCCTCTGCCTTTTCGGCAAGAACCGATTTTGCGGAAAGAATGACCTTTTTGTCGTTTCTGTTTACTTCGGTCACACGGCACTCCAGAACCTTTCCCACAAAAGCACTCGTATCCTCCGTATAGGTGAGTGCCAGCTGTGAAGCAGGGATAAATGCCCTGATGCCGTAAATGTACGCTACTGCACCGGCTTTTACAGCCTCAGTCACCTTTACTTTTTCTATAGTACCCTCTGCTTTAGCCTTGGCAAGCCTGTCCCATGAGAGCATGTCATCGGCTTCCTTCACAGAAAGCACGAACACGCCTTCCTTATTTTCTCGAAGCACAATACAGCTGACCTTGTCTCCAACCTGAATATCGGCTTTTATAGAAAATGTCGGGTCATTGCTGAGCTCCTCTAAAGGTATGATGCCTTCTGAATAAGAATTCAGGTCAACTGTTACTTCCTTATCAGATACTCCACACACTGTCCCGTTTACCACATCTCCGGGATTTATCTTCTTGAAGCTATGCTCCAGTTCTGTTTTAAAATCGTCCATTGACGGGATTCCGTCATAATTTGTCTCGTTCATCTTAATGCTCCTATATTTATTATAAACAACACATCTCTATTTTAGCTTAGAATGGCAAAGTCAAAACAATATTCATTTTAGTATACTCCATAAACGGATAAAATGCAACGAAAAAAATCACTTGACTTTTTTAATTATAGCACTATAATGCATTGTTAATAAGGAAGGAAGGCAAGGTGAAAAAATGCAATTACTGGTTGTGATACTAAAGAATGAGAAGGTTCTCGATGATATTTTAAAGAAACTGGCCGAGGAAGGAGTCAAGGGCGGTACTATCCTCTCCGGCAAGGGCATGGGTGAAGAGCTCATGAATATGGAGGACATTCCGATGTTCTCCGCTCTGCGCCATCTGATGAAGGACGAGGAACGTGAAGCAGTACATGTAGCTCTGTTTGTTATCAGAGATGAGCAGGTTGTCGAGGCAAGAGAAACTGTAAAGCATATGGTAAACCTCAAGGAACCCAATACCGGCATCATGTTCGTGGTGCCTATCACATATGTTGAGGGACTCGGGAAATAATATTATATACCCGGAGTATTTTGTCTCAAATTTAATGTACCTCGAAAAATCAAAAAGACCGGACAATCATATTCAAAGAGGAGTATCAAATACGCGATCATGGAATTAAATCTTCTAATATATATATCAATATCCCTCGCCCTCACGCTGCTCTCAAGCAAGCTGATGAAGGTGATAAAGCTGCCTAACGTTACAGGATATCTGTTAGTCGGACTGCTGGCCGGACCTTATGTGCTAAACATTATCCCAAAGGGCACGGTTGAAAGCCTGGGGATAATACCTGATGTCGCACTGGGATTTATCGCTTTTTCCATCGGTGCCGAATTCCGTTTCAGCTACTTAAAAAAGGTCGGCAAGGCCCCCATCATCATAGCCTGTCTGGAATCCCTGGGTGCAGTACTGGTCGTTGATTTTATTTTGATCATCACCGGAAATGATGTACCGTTTTCACTCTGCCTCGGTGCCATCGCAGCCGCTACGGCTCCTGCCGCAACGCTTATGGTAGTAAAACAGTACAAGGCTCACGGTCCCGTGACCGAAACCCTATTGCCGGTAGTGGCACTGGACGATGCAACAGCCCTCATGTGCTTCGGTATATCTGTAGCCATAGCCAAAACCATCGAGGGCGGAGTCGGTGACAGTCTGGTGATGACTATAGTTAACCCGTTGCTCGAGATCATCGCCGCACTGGCTATCGGTGTTATATTCGGTGTGATCTTCCGCTTTGCCGTAAAATGGTTCACAGGCCGAGGCAACAGACTTGCCATAACATATGCTCTTGTTTTTGCATGTATCGGTCTCGGAGAAATGTTTAACATATCATCGCTTTTGGCGTGCATGGCTTTAGGGGCGACCCTTGCAAATACCTCAAATTTTGCTGATGTGGTTTTCGAGCAGACAGACAGGATGACTCCTCCCGTTTTCATGATGTTCTTCTTCCTGTCGGGTGCTGCGCTTGACATATCCATCATCCCTTCCGTAGGCGTGATCGGTATCATATAC
>JAEEVK010000134.1 GCA_016287095.1 Lachnospiraceae bacterium | reverse complement strand
AACTGACTAACAAATGAACAAAGAGACTGTGGTTGGAGCCTTCCATAAACCATCAAGTGGTAGGAGAAAAAAACCAATCCACAGTATCTCCAATATCATAACCTAACCTGTAGAAAAGGTAAAGAATGGTTATGGAGTATTAAAGACCTTGGAGAGGGTCTCTAAACACTACTACTATATAATACGAGGATAAAAATATGATAAAAGCAGTAATATTTGATATGTTTGAAACTTTGGTTACGTTGTTTGAAGGCAGGACGTATTTTAGCGAAAATATAGCTGCCGACCTTGGAATACCTCAGGAGGATTTCAGGCGTGAATGGCATGCTACAGAGCGGGCGAGAAGTATTGGAGTGTATAGCATGGCAGAAGGTACGGCAATTACCCTAAAGAATCTAAATGCGTACTCGGAAGAAAATGTGCAACTTGTTGTGCGGAAGCGTAAAGAAGCATTGGGAGATACCTTTTTTGCTATACCTAAGGAATCAATAGAATTATTGAAAAAAATTAGAGAAAAAGGACTACTCACTGGGCTTATTTCTAATTCGTTTTCAGATGAAAGAGACCTGATACTGGGGAGCCCACTTTATTCGCTTTTTGATGTGACTATGATCTCGTATGAAACAGGACTTTACAAACCGGATCCGGCTGTTTTTAAGGCTATGATAGAAAAACTTGGTGTTAAACCGGAAGAGTGTCTCTATGTAGGGGACGGAGGTTCAAGAGAACTGTATGGTGCCAGAGATGCTGGTATGAATGCTGTGCAGTGTACCTGGTTTCATGATAGAGCATTTGAACCGCATGTATCATGCCCACTGCTTGACGAGTTTCCTCATGTGGATAAACAGTGCGATGTACTGAAATTGATATAATAAAAGAAAATCAGAAGACATTGAATACGAGAAGTAAAAATTTAAATATACGGGAGATACTTTTATGAATGCATATGATTTTGACGGAACAATATATCCAGGCGACTGTTCAGTAGAGTTTGGTTTATTCTGCTGCATGCATCATCCTAAGATGTGGGTGACTTTTTTTCCAAAAGCAATAACAAACTTAATAAAGTATAAAAAAGGCAGCATGAAGAGAGCCAAAATGATGAAAGAATACTTCAAGTTTTTAAGGAAGGACAGACTGAAGGACTTTGATAAATTGATTCAGAAATTCTGGGACAAGAATGAGAAGAAAATATCAAAATGGTATCTGAATCAGAAGAAGCCTGATGATTTGATAATTAGCGCATCGCCTACATGTATAATCGCGCCGATAGCAAAAAGACTTGGCGTAAACTATGCAGCCACAGAGTATGACAGGGAATTTGGCGTGATCATCGATAATCTGATGTTCGCAAAAGGAAAGGCGAGATATATTATCGACAAAGGTTTTCCTGTGATAGATAACTTTTACTCAGATTCATTGGCTGATACACCTTTAGCATTATGTGCTGAAAAGGCGCATCTTGTAATAGATAATGCACAGAGGGTAGTAGACTGGCCGGTGCTTGATAAAAAGACTATGGCAAAAGTAAAGAAAAAGATAGATACAGGTTGGAATGTTCATATTTAATAAAACTTTTAAAATTGAGGAGATTAATAATTTATGAACAATGGATATGATTACTTGAGCGGCGTTACTGATGACCCTGTGGAACTTATGAAAGAGGACAGTCTGTCGATGAAAAAGCAGATTAATGGGTTTTCTAAATATATAATGACATGTCCAACACCACTGACAATATCGATACAGGGAAGTTGGGGAAGTGGAAAGACGAGTTTCTTTAGAATGATCCGAAATAAGATAGAAAAATATAGAGACGCAGAAATACAGAATAATTGTATTTTTTTAGAATTCAATGCATGGCAATATAGCCAGTTTAATAAGGACAGCGAGTTACCTGTTTCGTTAATGACGTTTATCACTAGTCAAATAGATATAGAGCTAAAGAATGAAAAAAAATCTTCCTCTATCATAAAAAGCCAAGACAAGGTACTGAATGGATTAAAAAATGCTGTTTCTGTTGTAGGAAGCATTGGAAATATTGTTTTAGATAAGGTCACAGGGATTAATGTTGGTAAGGAAATAGAGAATTTTGACAAGAACCGTGAAGAAATCAATCAAATTTTGAATGGTGTAAATGCAATATCTAAATTGCAGAAAGATTTCCAGGAATATGTGAAAAATGTTCTCGAGAAAAAATTCGAGGATGCTGATGATATTACCAGAAAAAATGCTCGACTTGTAATATTTATTGATGACCTTGACAGGCTCCTACCTGACAAAGCAGTTGAACTTTTGGATACAATAAAGATTTTTTTAGATTGTCCCGGGTGTGTATTTGTTCTAGCGGTAGATTATGAAGTAGTAATCAAAGGCGTGGAGAAAAAATATAACCATGAAATAAGTCGTGAGAAAGCAAACGATTATTTTGAAAAAATCATCCAGGTAGTATACCGGTTGCCCGAAAAAATGGCTTCCATGAAAAAGTATATATATAATCTTTTGAACAAGATGGATATAAATGTTTCAGTTGCAGAAGAGTTTTCTAAATTAATTTCAGCAGCAGGGAAAGACACACCTCGAAATGTTAAGAGATTGATAAATAATTTTTATTTGATTAAGACTATAGATGATCGCAAATTTAACGATGAATCCAAAGAGGAGAAGACTTATTTTGTTTACCTGTTTGCGGTTATGCTCATGAGGGAAGTATATTTTGAAAAATATATGGAATTATATTCTTCAATGGATAACATAAATGCTAAGCTTACCCAAATGTATATGGACAAGGATAACGACGAAATCGGTGTTCATGACCAGTATATGAACGCTTTTTTACAAGCTATAGATAACTTTAGCGGTTGTAACGGAAATATAATTGATTGCGTAGACGATGATATGTTCCCCGTGTCGGAATATCTAGGGTATAATTATGTAATAGGAAAATCTCTCGTAACAGTGATAAAGGCCTTAAATTATTCGGAAGGTGAGACTATAACTGTGGATAGAGTCAAAATAACTTCTAATCAGTTTAAGGCTAGTGGTGAAGGAAATGCTAAGCTTACGTATTATAATAATGTCAAGGGAGGAAAGGTCGTAGATGCATATATGGCTACGATATCCTTGCTTGCAGGTCTATGTACGGATGCGGGAATTGATAAGATTTGTCAGGAAGTTGGTTTTATAAGTAGAAATCAGATGGACAGTAGTTATAAGAGAATTGAATATAGAAAGCAGCATATAGAAGGCGTTAACTCTTTTGATGACCCACTTGATCCTGATATAGAAAAATTGATAGAGAAAAATAAAAAGGATATAGGTAAACTGTACGTGCTAGCATCTGGAAATGAAGATATATTTATTGAACGTATACGTGAGCTTGCAAATCTGCTCGAGATTACAGTATCTTGGCATAGAGATAAAAATGATAATAAAGGTGTTGCAATTTTTGGAGATACGGATAAGAAAAATAATGATAAGTCTTATGACAAGATCAATCGTTTGTATGATTATCTGGACTTCGGATATATTGAATTTAGTCAAATTGACATGGATTGCTCGTGGAATCCTTTATACAAAAAAAGAATAATCACACTTTATGATCTTAAAGGAAAAACATATGAAGATTTGCTGAAGATATATAAGAATGATCGAGCAAGTGTGAATAAATTAGTCACTGCAGTTGCCAAGTATGGGGTTGTTATAGAATAATATATAAAAGAGATATCATAAATCAATCAACATAAAATAATATAAGATAATATATAATAACAATATATGTTATTAAATATAGAAATCTATAAAAAACAGCTAAGTTAACTTTCATAGTGGATTTGATAGTTGTGTTTATTACAATAGTTCTTGAGACTTTGTGATAAACAGAATGAGTTACTGAAACAGAGCAAAAGGGTAGCATGTGAAGATTTGCGATAAGTGTAAGTAGTTACTGAAATATCGGAGGGTATATGGATAAGAAAGCACTGGAAGCGTTATTAAATGATATGTCAACAGAAGAAAAGGTAATGCAGCTGGTACAGATTCCTGGGTCTGAGTATGAGGCTAGCGCGGAGATTACAGGAATCGAAAGAGGCCAGGTAAAAGATAATGTAAAAAAGCTTGCCGGAAGTACATTGGGTATATGGGGCAGTAAAAGGCTTAGGAAGATTCAAGAACAGTATATTAAGGAGCACCCTCATCATATCCCGCTTATGTTTATGCTAGACGTTATACACGGACATAAGACAGTTCTGCCATGTCCTTTGGGTCAGGGAGCCACATTTGATCCGGATGCGGTAAAGAAAGGTGCTGAAATGCAGGCACAGGAGGCATCTGCTGACGGTGTTCATGCTACTTTCTCTCCGATGGCAGATTTGTGCAGAGATGCGAGATGGGGCAGGATCATGGAATCCACCGGCGAAGACAAAATCTTGAATTCTCGTATGGCTACGGCTATGGTTGAGGGGTATCAGGGAGATGATTTAAAAGACAGTGATCATATAGCTGCCTGTGTAAAGCATTATGCGGCCTATGGTGCTGCTGAAGCGGGAAGGGATTACAATAATACAGAGCTTTCAGAACATACTCTCAGGGAGCATTATCTTCGTGCATACAGCGAAGCAATAAAGAAAGATCCGTCAATGGTCATGACCTCGTTTAACAGCGTAAACGGTATTCCTGCAACTGGAAACAAGTTCCTAATGAAAAAGATATTAAGAGAAGAATTTGGTTTTAAGGGAGTACTTATTTCTGACTGGGGTGCAGTGGGAGAGATGATAAATCACGGTTTTGCCGAGGATCAGAGGGACGCTGCACTTAAGGCTATGCAGGCAGGTGTGGATATCGACATGTGTTCGGGCTGTTACAGTTCCAGCCTCGAGGATTTAGTAAATACAGGAGCAGTGTCTATGCAGATGCTAGATGAGGCGGTTCTGCGTGTCCTCAACATGAAAAACGATCTTGGTCTCTTTGAGGATCCTTACAGGGGCATTGACATGGATGCCGGCCCGGTGATAACCGATGAAAGCAGGAACCTGGCCAGGGAAACTGTTGCAGCAAGCCTTGTGCTCCTTGAAAATAAGGATAAGACATTACCTCTCAGAAAAGAAAAGTATGCTTTTATTGGTCCCTATGCCGATAACAAAAAGCTTCAGAGTTCATGGGCTTTTTCCGGAGACGACAAGAATACCGTGACCGTTTGGGAAGCAGCGAAAGAGGTGTATGAACCGGAAAGCATTAAAGTTTCTGCAGGATGTACTATGCTGGATCAGGATACTATGACAGCAAGAGGAAAGCGTCATGTAGATAACTGGGAGGAAGAAAACAGTAAACTCATGGCAGAGGCTATTAAGGCCGCAGAGTGGGCTGATACGGTGATCATGTGTCTTGGAGAAGACTTTGCCCAGTCCGGGGAAGCCACGAGTAAGGTGAGCATTGAGATACCCAATGTACAGCTTAATCTTTTAAAGGAGATTAAAAAAGCAGGGAAAAAGATAGTAACTCTAATATTTACAGGAAGACCGCTTGAACTTAATGAAGTAAGGGAACTTTCTGATGCATTGATGATATGCTGGCTGCCGGGAACGGAAGGCGGACACGGCATAATGGATATTCTTACGGGAAAGGTGTCTCCTTCAGGAAGACTGCCTGTAAGTTTCCCGTATACCGTGGGACAGGAACCCCTGCATTACGACATGTATCCCACGGGACGTCCTAGGCCGGAAAACGGACCATCTGCATTTACCTCAAGTTATCTTGACTGTGAGAATGGTGCACTCTATCCTTTCGGATACGGACTGTCCTATACTTCGTTTGAATTTATCAATCCAAAGTTGAGTGCACAAAAGATGTCAGATACTGAAACCATCACGGCTTCAGTAATCGTCAGAAACATCGGAGATATGAAAGGAAGTGTGACGGTTCAGCTTTATATAAGGGATGTGACATCAAGCCGTGTACGTCCTATCAGGGAACTGGCTGATTTTAAAAAGATTTCTTTAGATCCGGGAGCAGAAGAGGAAGTAAGTTTCGTTATAAACGAGGAAATGCTTCGATTCTGGACCGCAGAAGAAAAATGGGAAAGCGAAGCGGGAAAGTTTCTTGTCTGGATATGTAACAGCAGCCGTGACGGACAGGCACTTGAATTCCGGTTGATATGAAAAAAGATTATGTAAATATTTGAGGTAAAATAGCTAAAGCAGAGCCAAATGGCAAGGGTTTGGCATGAAGTAAAAAAACAAGAGGGTGCTGTTAAATAGCACCCTCAATTTTTATGTATTAATAGACGATATGTGATTTATTATTAATCCGTTGTTATTGCATACGTAGTGTATTCTCATTAAGTCGGCTATACAACATAATAACCAGCTTTGAGCATAAATGAGGTGCCTTTTAAAGTGCTCCCAAATAACAAAAATATAAATTTTGCAAAAAAGCGCAAAAGAATCCTAGCCATTAGGTTTAGATTCATTACCAGTATTGATAGTGCAATAGAGCTACGGATCGTATCGTCAAGTTTTGTTCTGATCAAGCCTAAGTCATAGCTTCTCTTAGCAAGGCTACAGGGGAAGAAAAGACAGCAGAAGGTAAGCCTATTTATATATTGGAACTTTATCGTGATGCATTATAATGAGCATCAGATGCGCTCATCAGAAACCCACCACCATGAAAGAAAACAATACAAGGCAAATCCCTACCACATTCCTTGGGTTCAATTATTAACGTATTGATTGCACATGATGAAAATTTCATGCAATACAAGCTGTAACAAACAATCGGGCCTGTTTGATAGCCCGAAAACTTCTTTCGGTTACAATCGGTCTCAAGCTCAAAAGAATAGTGGCTACCACTGACTACATGCTTGCAGACCGATTTGGCCGCATTGAACTAATGTCGCGTCATCGAAGCCACTGCCTATGGATTTTCAATCCGACTGTTCCTGCTTTCAACATAAAAATCAACTTTCCCTTTTTCCATTATGAAGAATTCAGCCTCCGGATGACAATGAAGATACAGGGCATTATTAAGATCTGGCTTTATTATCGTATGATGCA
>JAEEVK010000133.1 GCA_016287095.1 Lachnospiraceae bacterium | reverse complement strand
TTATGAGATGTGCCGGAGTTATTCATATCTAGGTTCTCGCCGAGACGGTGCTTTTGCAGAATATGTTTCTGTACCGGTATGGAATCTTATAGAGCTGCCTGATTTAGTTTCCTTTGAAGAGGCGGCTATGCTTGAGCCTATGTCTGTGGCAGTACATGCTATGAGGATAGGAATAGGCACGGAGCAAATTCCCAAAATGGCTTCAATCGTTGTCTGCGGACTTGGTACAATAGGTCTTTTGATGGTTCAGTTTTTGATGGATGCCGGTTATAAGAATATATATGTGGTAGGGAATAAGAACTTACAGAAGTCTCTTGCCGTCAAAGTAGGCATTTCATCTGACAATTTCTGTGATAGTAGGACAGAGGATGTATCTAAGTGGCTTGCTGATAGGACAGATGGGGTGGACTTGTTTTTTGAATGTGTCGGTCGTAATGATAGTATTTCGTATGCTATAGACAGTGCCGCTCCGAGTGGTCGTGTTGTATTGGTTGGCAATCCTTATGGAGATATTACATTCTCTAGAAATACTTACTGGAAAATCCTGCGTAATCAACTGACAGTCCTAGGCACATGGAATTCGTCATTTGCAGGACAAGACTCAGAGCGTTCTCAGCATTCATTGACAGATAGCCAAGATTTAGTGGCAGATAACACGCAGGATGACTGGCATTATGTTCTTGAAAGATTAAGTACTAAAAGAATTAATCCGGCCTTGCTGATTACTCACCGATATCCTTTGGAGCAGCTGGATACAGGACTACATGTTATGAGGGATAAAAAAGAGGAGCATTGCAAGGTTATGATCGGTTAAAGCCCCTAATGCTTATTAGTTATAGTGATTGTCAGCATCTTTTATAAATCTGAGTACCTGATCTCTGCTTTTGAGTGCCGTTCCGGCTCCTATAGCGGTTGTACATATCGCACCGCAGGCATTAGCAAAGCGGAGCGCTGGGTCAAGGTTGTTATTTAGCAGCAAATCTGATGCAAAGCCTGCTACAAAGCTGTCACCCGCTCCGGTTGCATCTTTTGCATCGATATTGTATGCTTTTAGGCAGATGCTTCTTTCACGGTTCTTGAAAAAGCAGCCCTTCTCTCCAAGCTTGATAATGACATTTTTGATACCATAACTTAGAAAAACGTCAGCCATTTCAGCTGGATTGGTTTTACCTGTATAGTATTTTGCTTCGTCCTCATTGGGCGTTATGTAGTCTATAATAGGAAGTGATTCTTTTATATCATCGAGAGAGAGTGCCTTAAAATTTGGAAGCTTTGTATCGGCAAAAATCAGGGTATTCTCTTTTTTTGCCATATTTAGCACCGATTTTATTACTTCCGGTTCGTTAAAAGGTGCCCTGAAAAGCGAACCGAGGACTATGGCTTTAGCGTTTTTTATGATCTGAGGATATTGTTCGGGATGAAAATTATACATGTGGGAATGGTTGGTAATTGACTTCCTTGATCCGTCTTCACTTACGAACATGGTGGTTACAGGCGTAGGATGTTCTTGGGATCGGATTATATGATCTGTGATTACTCCGTGATTCCCCAACTCGTTGATGATCATGTCTCCGGCGTTATCCTGACCTAGGGAGCAGAGTATTCCGGTATTCATTTTCAGTTTTGCGGCTGTTATGGCTCCGTTGACTGCTTCTCCGCCTATACATAATGAACCGGATTCTGCTCTGTAACCTGATGCAGAGATAGGTTTTGGATCAAAGCCTTTTATTATGGAATCGATCAATGCGGTACCGATAAAGAGTATATCTAATTTTTCGTTTTTAGATTTTTTCATATTTATAGTTCCTTTGTTTGTGAGTAAAATTACGTTAAATTATAGCATTCAGTTTGGATCTCTTCAAGTCTTTATTTGAAATTTTTTCACAAATCGTTCACAAATGGTTTGAAAATTAAGGATTGCTTTATTGTTAATTGTATGATATAATCCTACAGATTATAGGCTTAAGTTTGTTTGTGCCATATATATGGCATGGAGGATGAGATGAAAACGATTAGAAAGATATTTCTTATTCTTTTGGATATTTGTTCAGTAGTAGCCGCAGCCACACTGGGGTTACTTTTGAGGTTCGATTTGAATGTAGACAGTATTCAAAAGCCCTATGATTCTCATATGTGGAATACGATTCCGTTATTAGTGGGAGTTACGCTGGTCGTTTATTGGATTTTTAAACTGTATGACAGTATTTGGAATTATGTAAGTGTCAGTGAACTGGAGCGAATTGTTGTTGCCGGATTCATAGTTTCTGTGCTTAATTTCGGTATCAGCATTGTTCTCAATATGACTGACAGTACTACATCCTGGTATATGCCGAGAAGCTTTTACTTTATTTTCAGCTTCCTGTTGATCATTTTTACTTGTATAACCAGATTTGGATACAGGGCTGTCCGTATGGCGATAAGACACCGTCGGGATAAAAAGATCGGCGCCAATGTTATGGTTGTAGGTGCAGGTGATGCCGGAAACATGCTTATCAAGGAAATTATGGCCAGCGATTATCTGCATAAGAATATTTGCTGTGTTATTGATGATTCCAACCAGAAAGTCGGCAGCCTCCTGCAGGGTGTTAAAATCGTAGGAAACAGGGATTCTATCCCTTCTATGGTTGAAAAGTATGAAATAAAGGAAATAATTGTTGCTATCCCTTCCGCTGACAAGAAGGAAATCTCGGCTATAGTAAATATTTGCCAAAAGACAGGCTGTTCAGTAAAGATCCTGCCCGGTATTCGTGAGATTGTCAACGAAGAGAATAAACTCGGTCAGCTGCGTGATGTACAGGTTGAAGATTTACTCGGACGTGATCCCATAGTCGTTGATCTTGATTCAATAATGGGTTATGTAACCGGCCGGGTTGTCATGGTTACCGGTGGTGGCGGATCTATAGGCAGTGAGTTGTGCAGGCAGCTGGCAGATCATGGCGTTAAGCAACTTATTATAGTTGATATTTATGAAAATAATGCTTATGCAATCCAACAGGAACTGTTAATGAAGTATCCTGATCTTGATCTTGTGGTTTTGATTGCTTCGGTAAGAAATACTAATAGATTAAAATCAATTTTCGAGGCATATAAACCGGAGATAGTTTATCATGCTGCTGCACATAAGCATGTACCGTTAATGGAAGTTTCACCTAATGAGGCTGTCAAGAACAATGTTTTTGGTACCTTGAAGACTGTAAAGGCTGCTGATGCTGCAGGTGTTGAAAAGTTTGTACTGATCTCTACGGATAAGGCTGTTAACCCTACTAATATAATGGGCGCAACAAAACGTATCTGCGAGATGATCATTCAGACATATAATAAGAAGTCAAAGACTGATTTTGTGGCTGTCAGATTTGGTAATGTTCTGGGAAGTAACGGAAGTGTTATTCCTTTGTTCAAGAAACAGATTGAAGCCGGTGGACCCGTTACGGTTACCCACCCTGATATTATTAGGTATTTTATGACCATCCCCGAGGCTGTCTCATTGGTACTTCAGGCCGGTGCTTTTGCCAAGGGTGGTGAGATTTTCGTGCTTGATATGGGTGAACCGGTAAAGATTCTTGATCTGGCAGAGAATCTTATCAGGCTTTCAGGATTTGTGCCTTATCAGGATATAAATATAAAGTTTACGGGACTTCGTCCGGGTGAAAAGCTTTATGAAGAGCTTCTTATGGATGAAGAAGGACTTCAGGATACTGATAATAAACTTATACATATCGGCAAGCCGATAAAGATGGATGATGAAAAGTTCCTGACTGCTTTGGACAATCTTTATATGGCGTGCCTTGATGAGCCTAATCCTGCTACGGTAAGAAAACTGGTTGGAGATATTGTACCGACATATAAGCCTAAGAATATTCCGAATAACAAAGATGATAAGAAGGAATCTTCAAATAAGGAATCTGCTGATGAGCAAGTAAAGACGGCTGATAATTCTTCATTATTATTAAGTGGGAATTTAGCTAATGGTGTATTACAGGTGGGATAAAGGTAACATTAATGGATTTTCATGGAATACATCTGCCGGATAAGAATGAGCCGACCACTCCGGGAAAGAAACTTTCCGAGGGCAGGAATGCCAATGTGTACGAGTGGGGCGATGACAGAGTTATTAAACTGTTTAAGGCTTCATATCCGACCGATAAGGTGACTGAAGAGTATTATAACGCCTTAGCTGTGAAGAGATTGGATTTTAAAAAGGCTGAGGTGTTGGAGTTAAAAAAGACAGAGTTTGGATTCGGCATAGTTTTCAAAAAGATTACCGGAGAAAACATGCTGGATTATATCTTAAGGACAGGGGATCTTAAGGGCGCTGCCCTGCAGCTGACAGAGTTGCAGAAGAGTATAAACAGATGCAAGTTTGATGTACTTAAGGCTGAAGGTCTGGATACTGCTCACGGACAGCTGAGAAAGCATATGCTGGCTTCGAAAAAAGCAGATTCGGATGCGACAAAGGAAATGCTACGTTTCCTGGGAACGATGAAGGAGGGTGACTCTTTATGTCACGGGAATCTCCATCCGGACAATGTAATGCTGACCGATGATGGACCGGTGGCACTTTCTGCTTCGGGCTATTGCCTTGGTTTTCCTTTGTATGATGTGGCCAAAACCTTCTTCCTTATAGGCTATACACAAATACCGGGTGAGGACAGGAACAAGAACGAGAACTGCTCGTGTCCGACATGCCGCGGGATATCCAATATGGAGGAACGCAAGGAGTTTGGAAGATACTATTTGGATGCTATGGGAAAGACCGCTACACAGATAGGCGGATACCTTTCCATGATCATAGCCGGGATGTAATTTTTTTGTTTACTTTATGGGCATAATGTGGTATAATACATACTGTGTTATGCCCTTTTACTTTTTGGAAATATTTGTATATTTAAGTAATGCATTTTTACTACATAACGCACGGTGAAGGATTATTTGCTAAGTGGGAGGTATAACATGATTTTCAGGAAGCTGAAAATGCGCTCGGTTATGATAGCCGTTGTAGCATTATCTGTATTTTTGGGACTTGCCTTACTGCTGGTGCTGGCTTCTACTAATTCCAACACTATGCTGAGGGATAAGATCAATGACAATATGTCCACTTATCTGAGCGCTCAGGAAAAGGCGATAGAGAAGTTCGTTGAGGAGTCAGAAGAAAAACTCAAGCTGTTTTCAAAAGCTAAATATATTGAGGACCTTTTGATAGAGGATCAGAAGGATCGGGATACTAATCCCAACAGGGTTCCTGAAAATGAAAACATTGAATATTTCAATTCTACTTTAAAGAGTTTTGCGGATGCGCAGAGTTATACATTGGATTATTTCGGTTCTTTAAGGAATTGGGAAGGACTGTATGTAGCTAATTTAAAGACTACGGTTCTAACATATAATGCGGTACCGGTTATTGGCAGGACACTTCGTACAGGCGATTCGCTTCAGGCACTTCTTAACAGCCTGGAGGCCAATAAAAACGGTGTTTACAATGATGGTATTACCATATCCAAGGGTTCCGGTCAGCTTTGTCTTTCGATGTTTGTTCCTGTAGTTAAGGATGATAAGATGATTGGATATGTTGGCGCCGGAGTATTTTATGAAGATCTGAGAGCTATCCTGGCAGCCAATACCATCACAGGTATCAATGACAGTGATTTCTACATGATCAACAGCGCTAACGGGGTTGCTTTTGCAGCTACTGATGTAAGTGATGAGGAAAAGGAAGAGGTTCTGGGAAAAGAGACCGATAATCCGGTCCTTATTGAGGTAATGACAAGGATTAAAGATGGAAAAGCCAGCGACCATTTTGAGTTCCAAAATGATAATTACAGAAATGGTCAGACCATCGTTGTTAACTATGAGTCAGTACCCGGACGTGATTGGGCTGTTATCCTTACGGCAAATAAAGACGGCCTATATGAGGATTCAAATAAAAATATCCGTAATATGGTCATTATCGGGACTATAGCTTTTGCTCTTATCCTTTTACTCGTGGCTATATCTATTACATTACTCACCAATCCTCTGGTTAAGGTTACAGGAGCCATTAAAGAACTCGGCAAGCTCAATCTTGACCCCAATAAAGAGGTTATTAAGAGATCATCTGACAGGAATGAGGTTGGTGAGATCGCTCATGAGATCGAAGAACTTAGAATTTCGCTGAATGATATAGTTAATACCTTAAAGGGTTGTTCATCAAGTCTTGATTCCTCAGCCGGCAGCATGTCGGTTAATTCAAGGGATCTGGTTGGATTTGTTTCGGATAATACGGCTACTACACAGGAGTTGGCAGCCAGCCTTTCTTCTACCGGGTCGATCGTAGATCAGGTTAACGGAAATATCAAACGTATGAACACCTTGGTTGAAGAGGTTGCTAATTCTGTAAAGGAAGGCTCGGAACAGAGCGGAAATATTTTGGCGGCAGCAGAGTCCATGGAGCAGAAATCAGCACAGACACTGGTTGAATCAAAGAAGAATATCTCAGAAAATAAGGCTGCGGTTCAAGAGGTTATGACTAAACTTCGTAACTTAAGCAAGATCAATACATTCGTAAATGATATTTTGTCCATAGCTACACAGACCAAGCTGCTTTCTCTTAATGCTTCTATTGAGGCAGCCAGAGCAGGTGAGCAGGGAAAGGGATTTTCAGTAGTTGCTACCGAGATCGGTACACTTGCTTCAAATACATCTTCTGCAGCTCAGAAGATTCAGGATATTACAAGACTCACTAACGAGAGTATAGATGAGACCGTTAAATGCTTTGATGAACTTAATGAATATCTCGAAAGTGATATCATGATGAAGTTCGAAGAGTTTAATGCCGAGGCTCAGAATAATAATAAGATTACAAACGGTCTGATCAATAATATAAACGAAGTCAGCAGAAACATTGCCGAGTTCAAGAGTTTTGTTAACGAACTGGTTGAGCAGATGGATGAGATCAAGATGCTCAGTGAACAAAACAGTGCAGGTATTGATGATATCGTCGATAAGAATGAACATACCAGCAAGATTGCAGAGGATATGGTAGGTGCTGTAACAGTCAATAAGGACAATGCACAGGCCCTCAGC
>JAEEVK010000023.1 GCA_016287095.1 Lachnospiraceae bacterium | reverse complement strand
AATTATATGCCAGAAATTCCTGTACTTTTGTATTCCAAGGGTACAGGAATTTATATTTTAAATATTAACATGACATATAGTTGTCATGTTACTCGTGATATGATATACTTGTAGCGTGGAGGGAGGGCGTTATCATTCATGAAAATAGACAGGCTTATAGGGATTTTATCTACATTGTTACAAAAGGATATGGTCACGGCACCTGAGCTGGCAGAACACTTTGAAGTATCCCGCAGAACTATAAACAGGGATATCGAGGCGCTATCTAAAGCCGGAATACCTATACAAACTCTGCAGGGTTCAGGAGGTGGTATAAGTATCATGAATGGATACCGCATGGATCGGACACTCCTTACGTCAAAGGATATGCAGATGATACTGGCCGGACTTCGGAGCCTGGACAGCGTGAGCGGAAGCGGATACTACGGTCAGCTGATGGAAAAAATTCAGACAGGCTCTTCAGAACTGATCAGCGGAAGGGATTCTGTACTGATTGATCTGTCATCATGGTATAAGACTTCACTGGCACCCAAGATATCCACTATTCAGGATGCGATAGAGAACAGGCACATATTGGATTTTTACTATTATGCGCCATCGGGAGAGAGCGAACGATCTATAGAACCGTATTACGTTGTTTTCAAATGGACAAGCTGGTATGTGTATGGCTGGTGTTTAAAACGGAAGGACTACAGGCTATTTAAGTTGAACCGCATGGATAAGGTGAGGGAGACGGTAAACTCTTTTGTCTGCAGAAATGCACCGGTACCTGAGCTCAGCTCAGAGCTTGTATATCCGAGAAACATTATACTTAAAGCTTTGTTTGATCCAGATATGAAGTGGAGACTGGTAGAAGAATTCGGACCGGACTGTTATGAAGTACAGAAAGACGGAAGGCTTCTCCTGGTCCGCGACTACAGCGATATGGAGAATCTGACCATGTGGATGCTGACTTTCGGGGATAAGGTGGAAGTACTCGATCCGCCGGAATTGAGGGATAATCTGAAAAATATGGCAGAATCAATGATAAAAATATATGGAGGAAAGTAAAATGGGAGAAATTGAAAGATACGACATAAGCGAAGAATGGGCACATTCAGGGATAATAAAGGCAGGTGATTATTGCTTTTTAAGCTACTGCGTAGGAAATATTGGAGGCACCGTAGAGGAACAGATAAACGGGGCTTTTGATCAAATGGAGAAAAGACTTGCCATGGTAGGCCTTACATTGGAATCAGTAGTTCAGATGGATTGTCTGTTTAGAGATGTGTGGAACATTCCGGTCATGGAGAAAATTATAAAGGAAAGATTCCATGGGAAATATCCTGTGCGGAAATCCATTCAGACCGAGTTTGCTCACGTAGGTGGGAAAGAGGGTCTGCAATTTCAGGCTGATGCCGTAGCATATTGTGGGTAAGCCGGAAAATGTCCGTTATAAGACAGGACCATTGGCAGGAGTTTTGTTACTGAGGGAATGCTGAATGCGTTTTCAAAGTAACATTGAAATCAACGGGAGAGATTAAAAATATGAAATATGAATGGATTGAAGAGTATCTGTTAAAAAAGCCGGGAGTGACCAAAGATTTACAAGAGGAATGGAATTGGATTCGATTTCAGGTTGGGGGAAAGATGTTTGCCGCAATCTGCAGGGATGATAATGATCAGCCATATTACATCACATTGAAGTTAGAGCCTTTGGAAGGAGATTTCATGAGGAAACAATATGAAGATATAATCCCCGGATATTACATGAATAAAGTTCACTGGAATTCTGTGAAGGCAGATGGGGATGTTCCGGATGATTTATTAAAGGATTTACTGGATCATGCATATCAGATAGTATTTGGAGGACTTAGCAAAAAGAAACAGAAGGAGATACTTGGAAATGAATAATGCAAATGACTTGATCAGCTGCTGTGGCTCAGACTGTAGTACCTGTTATTGTTTTGGAAATATGTGCAAGGGCTGTAACGCTGTGTGTGGAAAGGTATTCCATGCTCCTGAAGGGAAAGAGTGTCCCATCTATTATTGCTGTAAAATAGAGAACGGTTTTAAGTCCTGCGGTGAGTGTGATAAACTGCCGTGCGATTTAATACTGGGCACAAGAGATCCGAAGATGTCAGAAGAAGAGTTTATGAAGAACGTTGATGAGAGAGTAAAGCGGCTAACTTTTGGACCAGGGGGACGGGGTTAGTGGTCCAAAATAGTTGACAGCGGGGTTGACAGTGGGGATGGTTCTTGCTGTCACACGAGAGAGTAAAACGGCTTAAGGAGTGAGAAAGATGGCATTTGATTTTAAGAAGGAATATAAAGAGTTTTATATGCCAAAAGATAAACCGGCAATCATTACAGTTCCCAAGATGAATTATATCGCGGTTCGAGGAATGGGTGACCCGAATGACGAAACCGGTGATTACAAAGCTGCGATCGGGCTTTTATATGGCATAGCCTTTACTATCAAGATGAGTAAGAAAGGCGACCATAGGATAGATGGATATTTTGATTATGTAGTTCCCCCACTGGAAGGTTTCTGGTGGCAGGTCGCCGCCACGACGGAGTCGAATATCAATGCGACGACCGACCAGCCGCCGACCGAAGGGAGGGGGCATTACCCGCAGGGAACCACCTTTGGGATTGATTATAGTCGTAAAGAAGATTTTAACTGGATATCAGTAATCAGACTGCCTGATTTTGTAACAAAAGCGGATTTTGATTGGGCTGTGGAAGAGGCCTCTAAGAAGAAAAAGACAGATTTTTCGAAGGTGGAGTTCTTAACCTATGATGAAGGCTTGTGTGTCCAGTGTATGCATATAGGGTCATATGATGATGAGCCTGCGACGGTTGCTATAATGCATGAGTTTATGGAACAACAGGGCTATGAATTGGATATAACATATAAGCGTCTTCATCATGAGATATATTTAAGTGATGCCAGAAAGGTTGCTCACGAGAAGTTAAAAACTGTCATCAGGCATCCTATAAGGAAGAAGGGATAAGAGTATGGAATATATAAAAGTTACAAAGGAAAATCTGGAAAAGGAACATATCTGCTGTGCAATTTCAAATAATAAGGATGTACAGGTGTCTTCAAAAAAGGCATGGCTCGCAGATAGATTTGATGAAGGTCTTGTTTTCCTAAAAAGTGTTGAAAGAGGCAAATGCTTTATAGAGTATATACCCGCAGAAAATGCATGGGTTCCGATAGAGGCAGACGGATATATGTATATAGACTGCCTGTGGGTATCAGGTTCTTTCAAGGGGCATGGATATTCCACCGATCTGCTTGCGGCCTGTATCGAGGATAGCAAGAAAAAAGAGAAAAAGGGACTTTGCATCTTGTGCGCAGCGAAGAAAAAGCCGTTTCTGGCTGATCCAAAGTTCCTGAAATATAAAGGCTTTACGGTATGCGATGAAGCGGATAATGGTATTCAGTTATGGTATCTGCCTTTTGAAAAAGCAGTTGAGGCTCCGAGATTTAAAGAATGTGCAAAGCATCCCCATACAGATGAGATGGGATATGTTTTATACTATACGAGTCAGTGTCCGTTCAATGCAAAGTATGTACCGATAGTGGAACAGACTGCAAAGGACAATGGAATACCTTTTAAGGCTATACACATCGAGAGCAGGGAAGAGGCGCAGAATGCTCCGTCTCCGATAACAAATTATGCTTTGTTCCATGACGGGGTTTATGTTACAAATGAGCAGATGAATGATACGAAATTCTTGAAACTGGCAGGGGTGGACTAGAGGGACGGGGTTAGTGGTCCATTTTACATATAACAAAACAGAAGATATCCCCCACCTCTTAGCGTAGCGAAGGTGGGGGGAGATCTTCGTTTCAGGCGGGGTTCAAGCCCCGACTGAAATGAGATGCGGAGCATCGTTTTGTTACCGAGGAAACGCTGAAAGCGTTTTCGAGGTGACTTTGACTAATCTAAGTTTTTTTGGACCAGGAACCCCGTCCCCATGGTCCATATTTTTTTTGCTTGACAAAAAATTGACAAGATGCTAATATATATCAAACAGATATATCAAAAAGATACATAAGGAGTTTTTATGATGCGACAAAGGATTAGAAAAACCATATTGATTATTTCTTTTTTGCTTTTTCCTGTTACCATATGGTATTTTTCGCCATACCTTATCATTCAGGCTGCTTCTGAGCATATCATGAACGGAAGTTTTATCGTATTTGTATCGATGTTCGTGCTTTCGATGTTTTTAGGAAGGGTATGGTGTGGCTATCTCTGTCCCGCAGGCGGACTTCAGGAATGCATTTCTGCAGGCAATCCCGCTCCTGCTAAACAGGGATGGAGAGACAAGATAAAGTATGTAATCTGGATAATATGGATTATAGCCATTGTTGTTACCTTCATCTTGGGGAAAAATGAAGTTACCGTTGATCCGTTTTACATGACGGACCATGGAATTTCCATAACGAGTATATATAATTATGTGATGTATTATGGAGTTATATTACTTCTGGTGCTGCCGGCACTGATACACGGACGCAGAGCTACGTGTCATTATATCTGCTGGATGGCTCCGTTTATGGTAGTAGGCAGTTCGGTAGGAAGGCTGCTTCATATTCCACAGCTTCATATTGAGGCTGATAAGGAAAAATGTGTAGCGTGTGGAAGGTGTAGCAAGTCCTGTCCGATGGGACTGGATGTAAAAACATTGATTTCTGAAGGGAAGAATGATAAATGTACAGAGTGCATTCAATGCGGCGCATGCGTAGATACCTGCCCTAAGAAGGTTTTAAAATATAAGATGACTCGGAGGAAAAACTGATGCATTTCGGGTTTTCATATGTGGGATTGATCTTCCTTATAATGCTGATGGTACCAAATATCATATGGACAAAAAATCAGCCGGTTGATTATGAAAAATATGTTGTAAACGAGAACAAATATCTGCTATTATTGGAGAGAATAGGAGAAGTACTTGTTTCATGTATTGTGTTGATATTTTCTGATTTCAATATAAAATCATGGTCGGGCTGGGAATGGTGGCTGGTCGGTGCATTTTCCCTAATGATACTGTATGAGATATATTGGGCAAGGTATTTCTTAAGCAAAAGAACAATGAAGGATTTTTACAGCAGCATTCTTGGAATCCCTGTTGCCGGAGCAACACTCCCGGTTGCAGCATACGCTCTTTTGGCGGTTTACGGGAAGAACATAATACTTGGAATAGCAGTTATAATACTAGGTGTTGGCCATATTGGCATACACTTAATGCATAAAAAAGAAGCAGAACATGATGGGGGACTAAATGGCTAAAGAACGTAAAATAGATATGGTAATCCTGGGTTTGCTCAGTCATGAAGATCTTACAGGGTATGATATAAAAAAGCGTATTGACGGAGCTATCAGTTTTTTCTGGAAGGGGAGTTTCGGAAATATTTATCCGGCTCTGAAAGATATGGAGACTCAGGGTCTTATATCAAAGAACGATACCTCCGTCGGAGGGCGGGAAAGGATTACTTATAAGATCACCGAAGCGGGAGAAAAAGCTCTTAATAACTGGCTAAAGGCGGAGCAGGTTGAAAATGAACTTAAGTACGAAACACTCCTTAAACTGTTTTTTGGGGCCTCGGAAAGAACGGAAGTTTCAGTGCATAATATTGAAGTATTTGAGAAACAGATACAGGATGACTTGAAAATGCTTAAGGTTTACTATGAGACATTGGAAAAATCCCTTGATAACAAAGACCATGTATATTATTTGCTCACGGTTTCATTCGGTATAGAAACATATGAGGCGTATCTGAAATGGTGTAATAAAGCTAAGAAAATGCTGATAGATAATTTGAAATAGTGAAATAATTAAAATGGAACAAAAATTACTTGGATAAGATGTTAAAAAACGCTGCTGGGAGGAAATATGATAAGAAAAGCAAATGATAAAGATTTGGCACGTATCGCTGAAATACAGATTTTTAACTATCGTCTGTATTATTATCCGATATTTCAATGTGACGAGTATTATTTTGATGAATTGCAGGTCCCTTCACTCATGAAGGAGTATGAAAGTCAGCTTGACAGTTTGTATGTATATGATGACGGGGTAATTAAAGGTTTCATTAAGATAGAAGGAACCTATATTGCGAGACTGTTCGTTGAACCTGTTCTTCAAAATGCCTCCATTGGTTCCAAACTGCTGGAATATGCAGTTAAAGAGCACGATGCTGACCATCTCTGGGCATTGGAGAAAAATGTTAAAGCAATACGCTTCTATAATAGGCATGGGTTTGTCGCAACCGGGGAGAAAAAATTGGAAGAGGATACTACAGAATATCTGATACTATTAAAAAAATAGTGTCTGTCGTTCCTTCATACTGGGCAGACATACCCGGCCAGTATAAGGCGTTCATAGACAGATGTACACCATGGTGCGATACCCATGAGCCACATGCGTCTATCAGGGAGGGCAAGAAAGGGTATGCGGTTGCACTTCGGACCGGTCCGGGTATGCATGAATGTGAAAGAATCATACAGAGTATCGAGCACTTTTATGGACACCTGCATATAGAAAGCGCAGGGCATCTTGGACTGACATCTATAGAATACAAGGAAAATGTAGCCCCCAGGCAGGAGGAAATAATTAAATTCTGCAAATTAATCTGAGATTATTAATAAGTTTGTCTTACAAACCAGATCGGATGATCTGGTTTTTTAACGTATTGTACATTGACTTGTTAGGCTAATAATGGTATTATACGATGATATATAATTGAATTAATAGTATAGTATTTTTGTAATTATGATTGAATAAAATTTTTATGAAAGAGAAGGAAAAAGAAAATGAAGATTATCGAAACAAAGAATGCACCGGCAGCAATCGGACCTTATTCACAGGCAATAATCATAGGGGACCTGGTATATACTTCAGGCCAGATACCGATCAATCCGGCTTCAGGCCAGATTGAAGCAGCTGACATCAAGTCACAGGCTGAGCAGGTGATCGCGAATCTGTCTGCAGTGCTTAAAGAAGCAGGAAGCTCTTTGGAGGATGCTGTAAAGACAACCTGTTTTCTTGCGAACATGAAGGATTTTTCAGACTTTAACGAGGTATATGCTAAGTATTTCACAGGAAAACCTGCAAGGAGCTGTGTAGAGGTTTCTGCTCTCCCTAAAGGCGCACTGGTGGAAGTTGAGGTTATCGCAGCATTAAGGAAGGGTTGACAGGTTATGGCTGCCAGGGAAGATGAGACAAATGCTGAGAAGGGAAAAGAATAATTCAAAGTAATAAATAATCAGACAACAATTTGGTGAGGTTATGATGAAACAAAAAAATAACGGAGAATTTAACAAATTAATACTCTTAAACTTTTTCATGCTGATATTTTTCGTAATAATGCTTCTTATAGGGACATTCAATGACGAAGCTATTTCAAAAACCCTGTATTCGCCGGATAATCTGCCTCTGAAGCTGGTCACGGCAATAGGAGCTTACCCGTTTTTTGCTTTTTGCGTTATTTTTTCAGGAAGCTTGTTTGAACGTACTCAGCATTCAAATGCAGGTAAGGGCGTAAAATTATTCTTTTATATTTTGCTCGTTATTTTTGTAACATTCATCGGATTTATCGGCTCGGGAACATTGGCAGAACGTGACAGTCTTGGAAGTATATTCCCGAGTATGGACAGGAATATCCCTGTGATAATTGTGATAAGTCTTGTCACTATTTTCCCGTTGTGTTATCTTGGGTACAGGCTGGCTAAAAAAAGTGATGATCTGAAACTTGTTAAACATATATTATGTTTGTTCATCTTATTAGGGATCGCATATGCTTCATTACAGGTTTTAAAAGGGATATTCAACCGCCCAAGATACAGACTGGTCGTTACCGGGCAGGATGGTATAGGATTTATCCCTTGGTATGAGCGTTTTACAGGAGCTTCGGAATACATAGAGAAGTATGGTATCAACAAAGGTGAGTTCCGTTCCTTTCCCAGTGGCCATGGTATCTTGAGTTCTTCAATGATCCTGTGTTTTCAGACTCTGTCTTGGCTCTGTCCGAAGTTGAAAAACAAAAGGTTCCTTTTGGCGTTTCTTGGATTCATATTTTCAGTGATAATCATGCTTTCCAGGATTATACTCGGAGCCCATTATCTGTCTGATGTATCTTTCGGGGCTATCATAGTTGTGATATTGTCATTTTGCTACAGCATTAACAGCATGAGCCGAAATCAGGAAAATAGCAAAAATAAATAGAACTGGAGAAATAGTATAATGGTAATTCGTGCGGCTACAAGAGAGGATGCCGGAAGCCTTTTGAAAATATACTCATACTATGTAGAGAATACGGCAATATCGTTTGAATATGTGGCACCCTCGCTGGATGAGTTTTCAAAACGTATATCCAGCACATTGGAGAAATACCCTTATATAGTTCTGGAAGATGATGGTTTGATCAGAGGCTATGCATATGCTGGTGCGTTTCATAGCCGTGCTGCTTATGCCCATTGCTGTGAAGTAACTATATATTTGAACCATGATTCAAAGGGCAATGGCTATGGAAAGGCATTATATGAAGCATTGGAAAAGGCCTTAAAAAAGATGGGAATAATCAACCTTTACGCATGTATAGCTGATCCCGAAGTCGAAGATGAGTATTTAACGAAAAACAGTGAATGCTTCCACCAACACATGGGCTATACCAAGGTCGGGGAATTCCATAAGTGCGGATATAAATTTGGGCGCTGGTATAATATGATCTGGATGGAAAAAATGATCGGTGAACATAGATGATATAGAAAAGTGACTGCTTTTTAAGTTGAAAAGCAGCCACTTTTTTTATGATAGTTCTATAGTCATCCGATGGAAATTTTCCGACATTTCGCCACGCCACTGGGTGATAACTATGCCATACTGTTTATTTAGTTCCTGGGATACTTTGTCCCAGAACGACTCAGTTTCGACGATATCAAAAACTGCAAGCCTGTAGGCAGATTCATTTGCAAACTTCATTTCTATCTGCATTTTACCGTTTATGCCGACCTGTGTCAATATGTAATTATATACGGCCAGCCGGTCATACATTTCAAAATAACATCCCGCAAGATAATAGTAATTAAGTGAGTTGTCATAGCAGAGCGGATAGGTAAAATCCATGTATGCCTGATGTTCTGAATACAATGGATTGCTTGAGAGTATCCGGTCAGGCATTATTTCGTTATCGGATACACAAAGATAATCATATACCAGGTTGTCTGCGTGAGCATACATGTTTTCATAGGTCGGATCGCCCCATGTAACATCGACCCAATAATATTTGTCGTTTATCTTAACAAAATTCCAGGCGTGTGTGCCCCTGCCTATAATATCACCTGATGCGTATCCGCAGTAAATACCCGCCTTATCACAGAGATACAGGAAAGCGCTGGCATAGCCTCCGCATACAGAGGATCTGTTTATCAGCGCACTGTATACGGTCTGGTTATCAGGAGCATTCATGTTGTAGTCAGTATTGTTTATGATGTACTCGTAAATATACTTTACCTTCCCATATTCATCTGCAGGAGCATTTTTTAATATCTCGTTTGCTTTATTCTCAAGTTTTTCAATTTTTGCTTCGGTATCTGTCGGTACGGTAAATGATATTTCAGTAACGAGACCGTTTAATGTTGAGGTTGAATAGACTACATCACGTATCCAGAAAAACTCAGGATGATCAAGCCTTACGGCATAAATAACTTTTTCACAGTCTTCAGGTTTTATGGAAGAAAGATTGATGATGGGACTGACCGCTTTGCAGCCCTGGTAAATTATTCTGTATAATTTCTGCTGGTCTTCATTAAGCTGGCTGTAATGATAGTTTGTTCCGTTCATCTCTATGGCAGGATCGTCGGAATAAAAACCTGATTCCGTAATCCTTTTCCTGTCCGGATCGTCCTTTTGGGTAATAAACCATATAGCAAATCCGATGAGACAGAACAAAAACAAAATTATCAGTATGTTTGGTCCTTTATTTTTCCTTTCGCTTCCATAATAGGAATCATAAGACATATTTTATTTCCGTCCTTATATTTAGAAAATGGTTTTATGAACATATAATACACTTTAACAAGACATATTTCAATAATCAGATTGGTGTTTTGGCTATTTTTCATTGAAAAGAACACTATGGTTTGCTATAATTATGTATGTGTATGTATATGTCTCCCTGGAGGAGAGGTAAGATAAAGGGTATTAATAAAATAATATTCCACATAAATTCCTAATAACTACAATTGAGATTCCAAAAACAGTTGTTATATTCTTTTCATAGCAAAGAACAAATATATCATTCAGAAAAGGACGGTGTTTTTTATGAAAAAAAGAACAATAACAACTATAATAGCAGCTCTTACAATGGCTACAGCATTAACAGCATGTGACGGAATCGCAGCTGAAACAATCTCAAATATGATCGAGGTGGCAAAGGAAAGCACTGGTACAGGTACTTCTGATACTTCGAATATAACTCCAGCAGTTTATACATCAGCGACATCTTCTGATACGGAGACAGATCTTACAGACCTGTTCAGCAAAAGGGACCTCAACCAGACTCCCGACCTTACCGATGCGGATATCTTCGAGGTAGCTGACGGCAAGTCATATACAATATCATCCGAAGGTATCTATATCATAAGGGGAACTGCAACAAACTGCACCATCAGGGTTGAAGCAGATAAGGAAGCAAAGGTGCAGCTGGTACTTGACGGAGTGAGCATCACTAATGATAATTTCCCTGCGATTTATGTAGTTTCAGCTGATAAATGCTTTGTTACAACAACAGACAGTGAAAACACTCTGACAGTTACCGGAAAATATACCTCAGAGGGAAGTACAAATACCGACGCGGTCATTTTCTCCAAAGATGATCTGGTACTTAACGGCACAGGAATACTGAATATAAATTCATATTATGGAAACGGAATATCCGGTAAGGACGACATAAAAGTCACCGGTGGGACATACAACATAAAGAGTGCTGAAGATGGAATAGAGGCAAATGACTCCATAGCGATTTACGATGGGATATTTAATATCACCACAAATAAGGATGGCCTGCACAGTGAAAACGATGAAGACGACACTGTAGGCTGGATATACATTAAAGACGGAAGCTTCAATATCAACGTGAAGAGTGATGGAATCCAGGCTACGACATTCCTGGTGGTTGACGGAGGAGATCTGGTGATAAATGCTGCTGAAGGTATTGAGGCAACATACATTCAGATCAATGGCGGAAATATAGATATAACAGCATCCGATGACGGCATGAATGCATCTTACAAGAGCAAATCCTATACAGTACCCGTGATAGAGTTTAACGGCGGAACAACTGTTATAGAGGTTGGACAGGGTGACACGGATGCTGTTGACTCAAATGGAAATATATATGTAAATGGTGGCACGATCAGTGTTACCTCCACGGTATCATCCTTTGATTACGATGGTACAGCAGAATATAACGGTGGAACGATCATAATAAACGGTACCCAGGTAGACTCAATCCCTCAGTCCATGATGGGCGGTGGACCCGGTGGCATGAAAGGCGGTTTCGGAGGCAAGGGTAACTGGGGCGGTAAGATGAGGTGACAGCATGGCAAAAATACTAGTAGTTGACGATGAAGATGACATTGTCCAGCTGATCGAGAGATATGCCAAAAGAGAAGGCTATGAAGTTGAAACGGCAGGGGACGGGAATGAGGCGATAGAGGCCTGCAGGCAGAATGACTATGATGCCATAATAATGGACGTGATGATGCCTGATACTGATGGCTTTACTGCCTGTAAAAAAATACATACATTTAAGGATATACCGGTCATAATGCTTTCAGCCAGGGGCACTGAATATGACAAGCTGTTCGGCTTTGAGGTGGGCGTGGATGACTATGTGACCAAACCATTTTCCCCGAAAGAACTCATGGCCAGGATAAATGTGGTGATCAGACGTCATACCGATAATAATAAAGGTTATTCCGAGGGGGCAGAAGCTTCCTCGGATCCCGCATTTAACTCGGTTAAAGACAGATTTCTTGAAGGAAATGGTATAAAAGTAGATCTGCTCGGCCATAATGTATATGTGGATGATGAAAAACAGGAGCTGACAGCAAAAGAATATGCCATACTGGTTTATCTGATGGAGAATAAAGGGATAGTGCTTACAAGAGACCAAATACTGAATAAAGTATGGGGGTATGATTACTTCGGTGATGACAGAACGGTTGACTGGCAAATAAAACTACTGAGAAGTAAGCTGGGCAACCGTCGTGAAGCGGTACACACAATCAGGGGAGCCGGTTATAAATTCGAGCCATAGGTATATGAAAAGCTAAGAGAGGGCATTACTTATGAAAACCAGATCATTCAGATTTAAGCTGTGGGTTTATTTTGCAGTGTTCACGGCATTCATATTTATTATACTGTGGCTGATGCAGACGGTTTTTCTGCAGAGTTTTTATAATGATATGCTCATATCGGATACAAAAAAGGTAGCAGAAAAAATCAGGAGCCATGGTACTGATGCAGATATAGAAAAAAAAATCGATGAACTCGCTAGGGATAACACCGTAATCATTCTGATCACTGATGAAAGTGGAAAATTGTTATATAGCTCAGATGAGTTTAAGGGCATGCATTCTAAGGTTAAGATACCGGGGAATGCTGAAATTGAAGATAAAAACCGGAAAAATGAGTTTGCCGGATTGCCGGAACCGCCGAAAGAAAAAAAGAATGATTTCGGTAAGCGAATGGATGAATATAGGAATCTGCCTGATAACTATAATGAAATACTGTCCTTATTGAAAGCTAGTGACGAGGGTTATATAGAGTCTACCGAGGACGATTATTATGTATATGTGACATATGTGGATTATAACGGACAGGATGGGAAAAGCGTGCTTTATATAAGCACTCCTTTAGAAGCTCAGGGGTCTGCTGTGAATATCCTAAGAAGGATACTGGTATGGGTTACTGTTCTTTCGCTGGCGGCTGGGTTTATCCTTTCATGGTTCATTGCAAGAAAGTTTTCCAAACCCGTTCAAAGACTGTCAGAAAAAGCGGATAAACTTGGCGAGAAAGAATATAGCGAAGCATATGATAGCGGATTCTGTTCCGAGCTTGACTCGCTTAACCAGACATTGGACAGGACCAATGAAAAACTTAACACTTCCAAGGAATTCCAGATGCAGCTGCTTTCCAATGTATCGCATGATCTTCGTACCCCGCTTACCATGATAAAGGGGTATGCAGAGATGATAAGGGATATTTCATGGGAAGACAGCGAAGCTATGAGCAGCGACCTTCAGGTGATAATAAAGGAAGCGGACAGATTAAATGCGCTGGTGAATGAGATACTTGAGTATTCCGAACTCCAGACAGAAGATGATACAAAGGATATGGAGCAGCTGGATTTAAGCGAGCTCGTGAAGAGTTCTGCCGAAAGGTTTGAAAAACTTCTTCAGCCTGAAAATGTTGTGATAGAAAAAGATATTGATTTAGGGTTAACAGCAACCGGTAACCCGGGCCTTTTGGAAAGGGCACTGTATAATCTGATGGATAATGCCGTAAGGCATACCGGTGACGGGAAAAAAATCAGGGTAGCATTAAAGCAAAAGGACGGAATTAAGGTGATCAGCGTGCAGGATTTTGGAAACGGTATCGCGCCTGAAGAGATCGATCACATATGGGACAGATATTATACCTCAAGACAGAGAAAGGGAAAAGGCGTATCAGGGCTTGGCCTTGCCATAGTAAAGCAGATCGCTTTGAAGCATCGCGGAAAATGCTATGCAGAATCTAAAGAGGGTGAAGGATGCACTTTCTTCATTGAGATAGTGTGATGTGAGATATCTTAAACACATATATAAATAACATGCATATGGGAGACCGGCATGGATCACGACAAGGATTCAATGCCGGTCTTTTGTATTTACAAATTTGCGAAAAAATAATTCGAAAAAAGAATGGTTACAAGATAATACGGTTCAACGTTATTGATAGTACAAATCCTCGTGTGCTATCATATCAATATGGCAAATAAATAAAAATACAGAGGGATGATAAATGACTGATGTGGAATTGAGGGAAAGTATTGTTAATGTATTGGAAAAAATGAAAGAAAAAGTTGTTGAAATGGGGATCCAGGGAGTTGCAGTGGCATCTGTACTTAATAAGGATTCAGATGTTGACTGGATAGGAGAGATGAAGGTGGTAGGTACTCCGTTCAATTTCAAGGAAGGCTGGAATCTTGTTGCCATAGCCTGGTCAAAGTGCGGTGAGGCAATGGCCACGGAAGCTGACAGTGGAAATCCTGAGCATAAGAAGATAATGGGAGAGTGCGGATTTGTCGGAGGGGCTTATGACGAATATAACGGTTACAAAATGGCGTTTGCCTTCAGCGGTGCCCTGTCTGAAGAAGATCTTGAAGTAGCAAAATATGGGATCAGCCTGATGAAACAGGAAATAACAAAATAAATGAAAAGATTTTTATAAGGAGGTTTATTGATGAGTGTTGATATTTCAAAGATGCCTAAACTTGGTTTTGGACTTATGAGACTGCCGGAGGCAGAGGGAAAGATTGAGCTTGATCGTGTATGCGAAATGGTAGATGCTTATATGAAGTCAGGTCTTAACTACTTTGATACCGCTTATGTATATCATGGCGGCAATTCTGAGAAGACAGTTAAGGAAGCTATTGTCAAAAGATATAACAGAGAAGACTTTTACCTTGCTACAAAGCTTCCTGCATGGTGCATGAAAGACGAAAGCGACAGGGACAGGATCTTTAATGAACAGCTTGAAAGATGCGGAGTTGATTATTTTGATTTCTATCTGCTTCATTCAATAGAGGACGGCAGCAACGGTGATACATATGAAAGGCTTGACTGCTTTAACTGGGGACTGCAGAAGAAGGCAGAAGGCAAAATAAAGCATTTCGGTTTTTCTTTCCATGGCAGCCCGGCATACCTCACGCAGGTACTTGATGCACATCCTGAAGTCGAGTTTGTTCAGATCCAGCTTAATTATGCTGACTGGGAGAATCCCGTAGTTTGTTCGGGACAGCTTTATGACATCCTGCATAAGAGAAATATCCCGATGATCATAATGGAACCTGTGAAGGGCGGCAACCTTGCAAAGCTGCGTCCGGAGCTTGAGGACATGTATAAGGCAGTACGCCCCAATGCATCTATAGCCTCTTGGGCACTCCGTTTTGTTGCTTCACTTCCCGGTGTAATGACTATCCTTTCAGGTATGAGCACTGAGGATCAGATGAATGACAATATTGGTACTTTTACCAGGTTCGAGCCTTTATCTGAAGATGAGAAGAAACTGGTTGATGAAGTAAGAAAACGCATGCTTGATATTCCTACGATAGGATGTACCGCATGCCGTTACTGCACGGATGGATGTCCCATGCATATTTCCATACCGGATGTTTTCAAGTCGGTCAATACAATAAGGCTTTATAACGAACAGTTCCGTCCAAAGAACTTCTACAATAATCTGATAGCTTCAGGTAATGGCCGTGCTTCAGAGTGTATTGGCTGTGGCCAGTGTGAAGGCGTATGTCCTCAGCATCTGCCGATAATTGAATTGCTCAAAGAAGCTTCGGGTATGCTTGATCAATAAAAATGGGAGGAAGGTGTTTATGCAGAATGTAATGGTTACGGGTGCCGGAAAGGCCGTGGGTCTTGGCTTTAACCTGGCACTGAGATATCTTGAAGAAGGAAATAATGTTGTAGCTACTATTCGGAAACCCTGCAAGGAGCTTGATGAGCTTAAGGAAAAGTATGGGGACAGGCTGATTATCCTTACGATGGATATCGGAAAAACCGCATCTGTCCAGGCAGCTGCGGATGAGCTGTCAGCAAAGCTTGATCATCTTGACCTTCTGATAAACAATGCCGTAACGGTATCACGTGACTGTAACAAAGGATTCTTTGATGCTGACCTGGATCTGATCGCAGGTGCTATGGATGTTGCGGCTATCGGGCCGATGAGGGTTATAAAGGCATTTTACCCGCTCCTTAAGAAGAGTGAGGGAACAGCTCTGATCATGAGCATTTCGTCTGAAGCAGGAAGTATATCAAAATGCTACCGTACGAACATGATAGACTACGGTATGTCAAAGGCAGCCCTTAATATGGCAACGATGAACCTGTATAATACATTTAAGGGTGATCATTCCATAAACATCTTCTGTGTCCATCCGGGATGGATCCGTACGGACGGCAGACCTGACAATCCTGCTCCGCTTTCTTCATATGAAGCTGCAGGTATACTGATGGAGCTGTTTGAAAAGAAAAGGTATGATTTTGACGGACACAGGTTCATAACGAATATGAATGAGGATTATCCATTCTAACTGAATATAAGGAGAGTGATTTTTATATGGGAGAAAGACTGAAAGTATTGATGCTTAACGGCAGCCCGAGAGAAAACGGTAATATAGCTCTTGCATTTCATGAGATGGAGCAGGTATTTGAAGCTCAGGGCGTGGAATATGAGAATATCCTGCTCGGCAGGAATGATATCAGGGGCTGTATCGCATGTGAGACCTGCAGGAAAAACCATAAGTGTGTTTTCAATGATATAGTAAACGAGCTTGCTGTAAAATTTGAAGCAGCAGATGGCCTTGTAATAGGTTCTCCGGTATATTACGGATCCGCAAACGGTACGGTCATGTCTGCGCTTCAGAGACTGTTCTACAGCACATCGTTTGACAAGAGCCTTAAAGTGGGTGCAAGCGTTGTGAGCGCAAGAAGATCCGGATGTACGGCCACTTTTGATGAGCTGAACAAATTCTTCACGCTTTCAAATATGCCTATAGCCACGTCACAGTACTGGAACAATATCTATGGCTGGTTCCCCGGTGAGGGAAGGGAAGATGCAGAGGGTATGCAGGTCATGAGGGTTCTTGCAAGGAATATGGTTTTCCTTATGAAGAGTATTGCTATGGGTAAGGAGAATATCGGGCTTCCGGATACGGAAAACCGTGTTTGGACAAATTTTACAAGATAAATGATTTTTAGTTTTTTAGGAGGAACAGATGAAATACAAGAATATAGTTAACGGACCTCAAAATGCATCAAGGATCATACTTGGATGCATGCGTATGCCTGCTTTGTCAGTCGAAGATGCAGCTAAAATGATAAAAACTGCATCGGAGCTTGGAGTGAATTTCTTCGACCATGCTACATGCTACGGAGCCGGCGAAGCTGAAGAAAGATTCGGTGCGGCATTCCCGATGACAGGGCTCAAAAGGGAAGATGTGATAATCCAGAGCAAATGCGGCTTGCATTTCGATACTAAGGAATTTGACTGGAGCAGGGAAGATATCCTTAACAGCGCAGACGGGATACTTAGCAGGCTAAAGATGGATTATATAGATGTCCTTCTGCTTCACCGCCCGGACCTGATATTTGATCCGGAAGAGGTAGCCGATGCGTTTGACAAACTTTATAACGAAGGAAAGGTTAGGTATTTCGGTGTCAGCAATGTGACTCCCGGACAGCTGGAGCTCCTAAAGAAATATGTTAAGCAGCCTCTTGTTTTCAACCAGCTGCAGTTCTCATTAGACCAGACACAGCTTATTGATGCTGCACTGTATCTGAACAACATGACAACAGACCGCTCAACAGACAGGGATAACGGGATCCTGGATTACTGCAGGCTCAATGATATCACGATCCAGGCATGGTCTCCTCTGCAGATAGGCATGTTCAAAGGCTGTTTCGTGGATCACCCTGATTATCCTGAATTAAACAAGAAGCTTGAGGAAATAGGGGAGAAATATGGTGTTCCCAAGACAGCTGTGGCTATCGCATGGATACTGAGACATCCGGCTAAAATGCAGGCAATTGCCGGAACAATGAATCCTGAGCATCTTAAAGATATATGTGATGCTGCAAAAGTAGACCTTACGCATCATGAATGGTATGAACTTTATCTTGCATCTGGGAAATTCCTTCCCTGATGCTGTACAGGATATAATTTTTTTTGGGGAGGCAAAAATGATAAAAGGAATAGGACATGTAGCATTTAATGTAAAGGATATGGAGAAAACCGTATCATTCTATGAGAAGACTATTGGGTTTAAAAAGGCATTCGATATTCCTAGACCCGAGAATGGTGAGCCTTGGATAGTATATATGTATGGCGGTGGAGGGCAGTTTATCGAGCTATTCTATGGAGCAACAAAGGAGATTCCTTATAAGGATGAAAATATAGGGTTCTTCCATATATGTGTGTCTGTGGACGATATACAGGATGCGTGGAAGAAGATCCTTGAGACAGGAGCTCCGCAGGATGATGCTCCGAAACAGGGAGCAGATTATAACTGGCAATGCTGGACTCATGATCCCGACGGCAACAAGATAGAGCTGATGCAGTTAAGTGATGATAGTCCTCAGATGAAGTGCATAAAAGAAATGTGAAAAATAGCAGCAATCCCATCCCAAAGTTGATTTCCTGGGATGGGATTTTTTTACATCTTATGCTTCATTGGCTGCTTGGGAATCCTGGACAGCAGAATCATAGGTCTTCTTGGAAGAAGGCTTTTTCTTGCCACCCGGCTTTCTGGATTTCTTTGTTTTCTTTTCTGTTACTGTACCGTCTTCAGAAACTTCGGTTTTCTTCTCTTTCTTGGGTTTTTTCTTGGTTACGGTGCTGTCGGTTGAAGTTTTGTCAGTCACAGTACCTTCGCCTTCAGAAATTTCTGATTTCCTGTGCTTCTTGTGCTTCGATTTTTTTACTGTTTCGTCAACAGTGCCTGTTGTGTCTTCCTGAACCTGTTCTGTCGGAGTTGTGATTTCTTCGGCTGCTACAGGGACAGAAGAAAGCGCGATGATCGCAGCTGACAATGCACAAGCTGTCTTAAATAGATTTTTCCTGATCATTTTTCCTCCTTTTTAGATGTATTCTGCCATCTGCTGCAGACAGAAAGCAGTATGCATTATATCGATACTTTTGCTTGCAGCCATATGATAAACCCAAAAATAGGAATCTACGTGGAAAGTATTTGGAATTTTTAGGGAAGAACATAAAACAAAAAGCATTATTTTGTTTGAAAACAAAAACGTGATTTGGTATAATATATGCAGGTTTTCGAAAAATATAGGCAGTGGATATATGCCTGTGACGATTGTTCCAAAAGAAGGGGTTTTTTATGAATAACATTAAGGTTGCAAAAGAGACTATAGGGATTACTGAGACCGGAACATACGAGGTTTCAGGAAAGAAAATTGCATTTAAAAAAGAAGAGCATACGGGAGTTGCTGTATATTCTCCTGATGACGGAGAGGCTCTTCTTAATAAGGATTTCTCCAATATAAAGCAGGATAAAATATGTACAATTAAGGTCATAAATGCAGATTCTTATGAAGCTGCAAGAGATATGGATAACCCATATGTCATGAATTTCGCCAATGCACATAATCCGGGTGGGGGATTTAAAATCGGAGCCAATGCGCAGGAGGAAGCACTCTGCAGGTGTAGTACTCTGTATGCATCTATATCGTCTGAAAAAGCATCTGAGATGTACCATTATAACAATACGCACTTTAGCAAAGTCGAATCTGATTATATGCTGTTATCAGAGAATGTGTTCGTGTTCAGGAATGCAGCTCTCGAATTACTTGAAGAGCCTTTTACGGTAAGCGTTATCACGGTTCCTGCTCCTAACAGGAGAGGGGCAGCCCTGTTTGCTTCTTCAAAACTTATAGAGGAAACTATGATCAGGAGAATTAAGATACTTCTACTGATTGCTGCAGATAACGGGTACAAAAATCTTGTGCTTGGTGCATGGGGGTGCGGAGCTTTTGGAAATAAGCCACATGATGTGGCCGGGTATTTTAAGCAAATACTTATTGACGAGGGCTACGGGTACTTTTTCGATGAGGTGCGATTTGCGATCTACGGATCTGAAAATGGTAAGAATATCAGCGAATTCCGACGGATTTTTGAATAAAAAGTAAAGGAGTTTTCATATGCCATTGGTAAGAATAGATGTAGTAAAAGGCAAGAGTAAGGAATTCAAGAAAACTTTGCTTGACTCTGTACATGAGGCTTTAATAGAGACTTTTGGAATAGAGGACTGGGACAGGTTTCAGCGCATAGTAGAAATAGACAGGGAAGATTTCGAGTTTCCTGATGGGAAAACGGAAAATTTCATGATAATCGAACTGACTGTTTTCCCGGGAAGGACCTGCGAGCAGAAAAAGGATGCCATAGAGAAGATTACAAAGAAGATCTCAGACAGATTATCGATTTCTCCTTCGGATATATTTATCATATTCAATGAGCCTCCGTTAGAAAACTGGGGGATGGGCGGCAAACAGAAGAGCTCTGGAAAAGTATGTTTGGTTAAACCGGATCTGACATTCTTTATTCAATACAACGATATGATGAGGGAATGGCAGGAGAGTAAAACTCAGATAGTGCCATGGTTCCTTAATGAGCCGTTTGATACTTTGGAAGAATTTGCCAAGTTCATTAAAATGCTGGATATGTGCGAGCATGCAACTAACGATTCCCCTTATGCATCGACAACTTCTTATTTTGTGATAGATGAGAATGGCCGGCTTATAGGAGCTACAAGCCTCAGGCATTACCTTACAGTTGAAGGCTTCAATTCGTGGGGGCATATCGGATATGGCATACGTCCGAGCGAGCGCAGGAAAGGGTATGCTGTTCAAAGCCTTAAACTAATGCTTGAACAGGCTAAGGCCAGACATATAAATAGAGTTTTAATCGGTGTTCACGAAGAAAATGTAGGCTCATGGAAAACAGTTGAGAAATGTGGCGGCATACTGGAAAATACAGTATCTGTTGCTGGGGATAATGAACCTATAAGGAGATATTGGATAAAAATACAGTAATAAAACTGATAATATATAAAGGGAATATAGGGTTATGGATGATTTTGGAATAAATGAGATGCGGTCAATGCAGATAGCATTGCAGGAAAAATACAAGGATAAATGGGAAAAGATATCACCGGAAACAGGGAAAAACAAGCTTCTTTGGATGATTGGAGAAATAGGTGAGGTTATAGATATAATTAAAAAACATGGAAGCAAAGCTGCTGAACAGGAGAATCCTGAAAGGGGACACCTCATAGAAGAACTGGCGGATGTCCTTATGTATTATAACGACGTATTGCTGTGTTACGGGATATCGGCAGAAGAGCTCAAGGCGGCATATACCGAGAAGTTCAAAAAGAACATGGATCGTTGGTAAAAGTACAGCTGAAAGCAGACAGGTTGGGGGAAAATAGTGGCTAAGGAATACAAAATACGAGAAGTAAAACTCGAAGATGCGGAGAGACTGGCAGAAATTTATAGTTATTATGTACAGAATACTGCCGTTTCTTTTGAATATCAGGCACCTTCAGCAAATGAGTTTGAGGACAGGATAAGAAAGACGGTCGAGAGATATCCATATATTGTGTGCACATATAATGACAGAGTGGTAGGTTATGCTTATGCCGGAGCATATAGCGCACGCGAGGCATACAACTGGACAGCTACTACGTCGATTTATGTTGACAAGGATTTTCGAAGAAAGAAAATTGGGTCTTCATTATATTCTGAGCTGGAGACAAGACTGCGAAAACAGGGGATAGTTAATATACTTGCAGGGGTGGCTTATTCGGAGAACGAAGATGAGTATCTGACGCACGACAGCTTGAATTTTCACCTGAAAGAAGGCTATACCCAGGTTGCTCATATGAAGTCGATAGGGAAGAAATATGAAAGATGGTATGACCTAATTTGGCTACAGAAAAAATTATAAAAAATGTCTAATGTAAAGAAATATTCCAGTAGATAATTTTTCAAGGATAGATGAGTAATATGGATGACATTATCATAAGGAGAATGGAAATAGAGGATGCCGAGGCTGTAACGGATATACTGATAAATTCCTGGCAAACATCATATAGAGGCATTGTCAGCAACGAGTACTTAGATAATATGGACAAGGGTATACTGGCTGACAGGAGAAGAAAACAGTACAGGGATTACATTGTAGCTGTTTCAGAGGGTCGCATAGTCGGTTATTGCTGGTATGTAAATGATAATTCTTTTACGAAAGATGTATTGGAAATAGACAGTGAAGTGATAGCACTTTATGTGGATCCGAAGTTAAAAAGGCAGGGCTTGGGCAGAAGACTGTTTTCATATGTGATCGATGATCTGAAGAAACAGGGCAGAAAAAACATGATAATCTGGTGCTTGAAAGAGAATTATCCTTCCAGGAAGTTTTATGAGAAAATGGGCGGGAAGATCATAGGTGAGCATACGACAAATATCGGGTATAAAGATTATGAAGAAGTAGGCTTTCTTTACAAACTGTAAAGATTGTAATTTTAGGGCATAAAAAAAATTATTAGGTGATTGCGAAACTCTTCTGTAGGATTGTGAGGCAGAACCCCTAAAATAAAAAAATAAGTCAAAATTAAAAAAATAAGATGTTTATGTGCATTTAGGCATAGCAAATAAAGCGCTATTGTTTATAGATATATTGTAGGAGGATCAGCTAGTGAAAACAAGGATTTTGGGGAAAACAGGGCTAAAGGTCAGCGAGATCGGATTTGGAGGAGAGTGGCTGGAAAGACATGAGACAGAGGAATCTGTTGAACTGCTCAAATATGCCCACAGTAAAGGGATAAACATAGTTGACTGCTGGATGCCGGATCCGAAATCTCGGGATATTATCGGCAGTGCAATGAAAGGATGCAGGGAAAGCTGGTATGTTCAGGGACATATAGGTTCAACATATCAGAACGGACAGTATGTAAGAACAAGAGACTTGAAATATGTCCGACCGGCATTTGAGGACCTGCTTAATCGGCTAAAAACAGATTATATTGATCTGGGAATGATACATTATATTGACTCCGTAGATGAGTGGAATAAGGTCATGAGCGGGGATTTTATCACCTATGTACATGAGCTTCATGAAAAAGGAAAGATCAGGCATATCGGTTTAAGTACTCATAATCCGGTGATCGGAAAGCGGGCTGTCCGGACCGGATTTATAGAGATGATACTGTTCAGTATAAACCCTGCATTTGACATGCGCCCTGCTACTGAGGATTTAGATACTATGTGGGGAGGATATGATGATAAATATGCCGGGATAGATCCCGAACGTGCAGAATTTTACAGAATGTGTGAAGAGAATAATGTAGGATTGACTGTAATGAAGGGCTTTTTCGGGGGTGCTTTGCTGGATAAAGAAAGGTCACCGTTCGGAGTAGCTTTTTCGCCTATACAGCTTGTTCACTATGCTCTGACCAGGCCAGGCGTGGCATCTATTTTATGCGGATACGATACAAAAGACCAGGTAGATGCTGCGGTTTCATATGAAAATGCTACTGATGACGAAAAGGACTACGCTTCAGTCATAGCTGCAGCTCCCTTACATTCTTACAAAGGGCAGTGTACATATTGCGGTCATTGCAAGCCATGCCCTGCAGGCATTGATATAGCTATGGTAAATAAACTGTACGACCTTGCATCTTTACAGGAGACCATACCGGAAAGTGTGAGAGAGCATTATAAGGCTCTGGAACATACAGCCTCGGAATGCATAGGCTGTAAAGGGTGTGAAAGTAGGTGCCCGTTTGAAGTAAAGATCGCCGAACGTATGAAAAAGGCTGCAAGTCTGTTTTATTGAGCTTATAACACTGAGTCTGCGAATTACTGGAAGACGGGGAAAAACAGGTCTGTGGTTATGGTTTCTTGTAACCAGGACGTAGAAGCAGGTTGACGATTAGCCGCCGCACGCTCGTGACTTTAGTCGTGAGTTAGGCGGCTTTTTTTGTTGTAGAATTCCTGATTTTATGCTATTATATACTTATAACAGCTACTATAAAAGGAGGTTGCGGTATGCAGATATACACGTCTTATAGTGTCAAAATCAAACACTACAACAGTATATTTAAAGATACTGTCATCGTATACAGACATGCCGTAGACTATCTTGTCGCTGTCTGTCTGGATAATTGGGATGATATTTCTACATTCAAGGGTGCAAACAGGCTCACATATATCGAAACTCTTATCCATGCCACAAAAGATAATTCCAATCCAGCATATGATTTTGATGCAAAGTTCTATAAGATGCCGAGCTATATGCGCCGGGGCGCTATAAACGAAGCTATCGGGAAAGTATCTTCCTATAAGAGCAACCTGGCTAATTGGAATGATAATCCTGTTGGCAATAAGCCATCAACTCCCAAAGCCGGCTATGTATTCCCATCCATGTACCGTACTGTGATGTATGATCAGACTGATATGTACAATGCACAGATAAAGGTCTATGTACGCAATACATGGGACTGGATAGCAGTAGACCTCAAGAAATCAGATATGGACTACATATACAGACGCTGCAGTACCCGTAAACAATGTGCCCCCACCCTTCAGAAACGTGGCAAGGAATGGTTCTTAGACTTCCCGTTCGAGGAAAAGGTTACGATTGGCGATACACCTGTATATGAACAGACTATTGTTGCTGTAGACCTTGGCATAAATACCGCCGCTACGGTTTCCGTGATGCGCCCGAATGGCACTATTCTTGGAAGGCATTTCTGTAAGCTTTCCAGAGAAACAGACCATCTGACACACAGCGTAAACCGTATCAAAAAGGCTCAGCAGCATGGTAACCATAAAACTCCGAGGCTATGGGAAAAAGCCAAAGGCATCAGCCACGACATTGCAACAAAAACCGCTAACTACATCATGGATATAGCTGTCCTTTATAATGCAGATGTCATAGTGTTTGAGCACTTGGATAAAAAAGGGCGTATACATGGTTCAAAGAAGCAAAAACTTAAATTCTGGCGCAGTCAGGAAGTACAGGCTGTTGTTACAAACAAGGCTCACAGACTCGGTATGAGGATAAGCCATATCTGTGCATGGGGGACTTCTAAACTGGCCTATGATGGCAGCGGGACTGTCCTTCGTGGCAAAGATGGTGGCTTTAATACTTATGAACTTTGCAAGTTCCAAAATGGTAAGACTTATAATTGCGATCTATCAGCTTCGTATAACATAGGGGCAAGGTATTTCTTACGCGAGATCTTAAAATCCTTGGATGAGAGTTCAAGGTTGCTGATTGAGGCTAAAGTCCCTCAGTGCAGTAAGAGAAGCACCTGCACGTTCTCTACACTAATTAACCTGTATGCGGAGATTAATGCTCCAGTAGCGTAATCATCTGAGTTTAGGCTGTAGGGTAGAAACGCAGTCCGCCCACCTAAAGTGGGCGCAGCCGAAAGGCTGCTATAGGAAGCACGCGACTTTAGTCGTGTGAGGCTTCACTATGAAGCGTCAACCGGTTTTTCAAATACCCGGACAAAAGTCAATAAAACTAATTTGGAGAGGAGTATGAGGAACAATGGCTAATTTAATAATGAGATTTCCTGAAGGAAAACCGAAAGCACTTACCTTAAGCTATGATGATGGAGTTGAACAGGATGAGCATCTTATAGAAATCGTTGAAAAAAAGGGGCTTAAAGGGACTTTTAATATAAACAGCGGGTGTTTCCCCCCGGAGGGAACCACATATGCTCCCGGAACAATACACAGACGGATGCCGCTTGAACGATTAAAAGAAGTTTATGCTGCCAGTAGCTGGGAGATAGCTGCTCATGCATATACTCATGCTGCGCTGGTCGGACTCCCAGGGAATATAGCTACAGAGGAGATCATTCGCGACAGGAGAGCCCTTGAAGAGATTTTCAATACTGTTATCAGAGGTTTTGCTTATCCATATGGGGCATTTGATGATAAGAGTGTTGAGATACTTAGAAATTGTGGGATATGCTATGCAAGAACAGTTAATTCCACTCACGGATTCCGAGTACCTCAGGATTGGTTGAGAATGCCTGCGACATGCCATCATAATGATCCTGAGCTTATGAACCTGGTGGAAAGGTTTATAGGTGCTAAAGATGGTTGGTCACCAATGCTTTTTTATCTGTGGGGGCACAGCTATGAGTTCGAAGCTATGGACAATTGGGAAATAATTGAAGAATTTGCAGAGAAAGTTAGTGGAAAACAGGATATCTGGTATGCAACCAATATTGAGATATATGATTATTGCCATGCTTTTGATCAGCTTATATTTAACACCGATATGACATTATGTATCAATCCCACAGCTACTGATATCTGGTTTTCTTATGGAGATAAGGAAGTGCATATTGCTGCGGGCGATACTGTGACATTTTAATAGATCAGGGGAAAGGAATTGTCGGAACAAGCGGAATGTCATTTGCGGAAAAGCCACCATAGGGAGAGTAGATAGGCTTGTCCTGTAAAAGATTAAATGTCAACACAATTGGAAATTAAAATGACGAGAAAAACGAAGAATTATAAAAAGACACAGAGGGCATGCTATTTGGGATTTGTAACACAAGCTATTTGTGCCAATTTTTTACCTTTGCTGTATATAACATTTTACAATGTTTATGATATATCTTTTGGCAAGCTTGCTTTTGTTTCAACCGGCTTCTTTATTACACAGTTAGTAGTTGACTTTTTATGTGCCGGCATAGTTGATAAACTGGGATACAGAGCATGTGTTATTGCTGCAGAGGTTACATCAGGGCTTGGGATAGCCGGACTGGCCGTCCTGCCTGATTTACTATCAGAGCCATTCTATGGGATTGTTGTGTGTGTTATTATATATGCGATAGGAAGTGGTTTGACGGAGGTACTGGTCAGCCCGATTGTTGAAGCATGTCCATTTGAAAATAAAGATACTATGATGAGCCTTCTTCATTCCTTTTATTGCTGGGGATGGGTTGGGGTTGTATTATGCTCTACCATATTCTTTTCTGTCTTTGGTATAGAGCATTGGAGAATAATGGCACTGATATGGTCAATCATACCATTATATAATATCTATAATTTTGCTACCTGTCCAATAGAGCCTTTGGTAAAAGAAGGCAAAAGCATGACTATGCTTGAACTCTTCAAAACAAAAGCATTCTGGATTTTTATTGTTTTGATGATCTGCGCGGGCTCTTCCGAAATAGCAATGGCTCAATGGGCATCTGCATTTGCTGAATCAGCACTAAATGTATCAAAAACAGTTGGAGATCTGGCCGGACCTTGCGGGTTCGCGATATGCATGGGAATTAGCAGATTGCTTTATGGTAAGTTCGGTGGAAAAGTCGATCTGACGATTTTCATGATGGCATCAGGGGCAATGTGTCTGGTGTGCTATCTGGTGGCAGGCTTAGCAGGTATTCCGGTGGTCGGATTGATAGGCTGTGCAGTATGCGGGTTTTCAGTCGGAATAATGTGGCCGGGATCTATCAGTATTTCATCCCGGGTACTTCCAACCGGTGGGACAGCACTGTTTGCTCTTCTTGCATTAGCGGGAGATTTAGGTGGAGCCATTGGGCCGGCAATCATTGGAAATGTATCTCAGAAAGCTTCAAATAATTTGCAGGCAGGTGTGTTGGCAGGGATAGGTTTTCCTATAATTCTGGTTCTATCGGTATTTTACATTCGAAAAAAATACAAAATGAAAAATAAATGGAGCAATTAAAAAAGGAATGAATAAAGCTAAATTGCAGTTAGGATATGCCGAGGCAGATATAACTCCGCTAACACCGATGAAACTGGTAGGTTTTTACAGAGAAAGCAATTTGTCAAAGGGCATATTGGCTCCTCTGATGGCGCAGGTAGCAGTGTGGAAGAATGATGGCATCTGTTGTTTGATTACTATTGATAGCATCGGATTTACTTTAGAGTTATCAAACATATTACGAGAACGGGTGGGAAATCTCTTAGGGATATCTTCAGAAAAAGTTATGCTTTGTTTTTCTCACACACATGCAGCTCCGGATGCGGATGAGGATCGCACTTATTTTGAGGAAGTATGTAATAAAATAGAGATATGCGTATCTCAGGCAGCGGAGAACATAAGCCCGGTTTCTGTCGGCTGGGATAATGGCATGGCAAAGATTGGTGTTAACCGAAGATGGATTTCGAAGGATACGGATGACAGGATCGGTATTTTGAAAATATGTGATATCAAGACAGACTGCCCGAAACTCTTGATCCTACGGGTTACAGCTCATGGTAATGTTTTGAAACGGGATAATTATATGATCTCTCCCGATTATTTCGGAGATGTTCGCAAAACAGCAAGCTTGAGATTTCAATGTCCGGTTATGGTTATACAAGGAGCAGCAGGAAGTACAGCTCCAATATATTTCTGTTCAGAGGAAACTCCGGTGGATGCACGGTCGGAGCAATGTATCAGGAGTAAGACTGCTCTGGAGGATATGGCAAATCTGATTACGGAGAGTGTTAGTTCGAAGTTTGATTCAATCAATCAAAATAAAGAGCTTACTGTGCACATGTATTCCTGGCATATAGATCTGGTTTCAGATGTTCCTTCTACAGATGAGGCCTTAGGCATAGCAAAAGAAGCAGAAACAATGTGTGGAATAGAAGATTCCGGATGGTTGAAAAAGGTCGCAGAATTAAACAAGGCCGGGGTACATGAGCAGAAGGAAGATGTAGAGATGCAGTTCTTCTCAATAGGGGACTGGTGTATGTGCGGAGGACCTTATGAATTTATGGTGGGATTTGCATTGGAAGCAGTCCGGATACTTCATAATGAGTTCTTCTATATGAATGGCTATACAAATGGTTGCTTACTATACTTTCCCACCATAGATGAATTTGATGCGGGAGGATATGAGGTATATTGGTCAATGCTAATATACTACAGGTATCTGGATAGGGTTTTTCCATTTAGAAGAGAAGAGGCTTCTAAGCTGATACGCTTTGTTACGGAATGCGGATGCAAATTGTAAATTCTGAAACTTTATATTATTTATAATATTTAAGAGGATTATTATGGGTGAAATACTCACAGATATTATCTTTGTCCGCCATGCACAGTCCGTTTACGGCGATGATGACAGGAACAGGCCACTTACAGCGGAAGGACTTCTTGACAGGCAGATTGTTATACATGTCCTGAAAAACATGAAGATAGACGCTTTTTTGTGCAGCCCCTATAAAAGAAGCATAGATACCATTAAGCCTGCAGCAGATTTCTATAAAATGGATATATTTACGGATGAACGGTTAAGGGAAAGAAAAACTGGAAGTTTTGAATCGGGCCTCCTTGAGAAGAGATGGAGGGATTTCAGTTTTGCAGAAGAAGGCGGGGAGAACTTAAAGAGCGTGCAGGAAAGAAATATGGATGCTTTTTCTGAGATCCTTGGCAGGTATAAGGGCAAGACCGTTGTGATAGGAACCCATGGGACAGCCTTGAGCACGATACTTCAGCATTACAACAGTGATTTTGGTCTGAATGATTTTCTTCGTATTGTCAATTGGTTGCCATACATAATTGAATTGAAGTTCGATGGCGAGCACCTGACAGGGATGCGGGAGCTGGCATATGTAGATAAAACTTGCAGGTATCCGGAAGAATATCGGTTTGGAAAGAATATGTAAAACTATAGGGAGGAAGAAAGGTATGAAGACACTTATTGCTTATTTTTCAGTGGAAACAGGAAGAACCCGAAAGGCGGCTGAGGCTATCGCAAAGCTAACCCGTGGCGAATTATTTGAAATAAAGCCTGTTGAAGAATATTCAAAGGCAGATATAAATTGGAAAAATCCGCTTTCAAGATGCAACAAAGAGAAAGCAGGTAAGAAGGATGTTCCTGTAGCCGGGAAGGTAGAAAATTTCGGAGATTATGATACAATATGTATTGGTTTTCCTATTTGGTACTGGAGTGCACCTAACATCATCAATACTTTCTGCAAAGACTATGATTGGACCGGGAAGAAAGTGTATGTGTTTGCAACATCCGGCGGGAGCAGTATAGGAAAGACTGCTGAGAAGCTTATGCCCTATGTAACAGGTGCTGAGATTATAAATGCGGAAGTTCTTAAAAACACAGAGGAACTGAAAAAATGGGTCAGCAAAATAAAAGATTGACAATAACTATGAATGAAGAAAACGATGCTGATAAAGAGCAGGAGGAAAGGTAAATTTTGAATATGGAACCGACAGGATATCACTCTCGTCTAATCTTCAGAAACATAAAAAAACAATTTATGGGATATCAGGAGGTTCAATATGAAAAAGAGGATCACCAGAAGCATAGTATTTATCATAATACTTGTACTTGTTCTTTCACTTACCGCATGCGGAGGCGACAAGAAGGATGATTCGCCCAAAGAAACCAATTCTGTCAGCGAATCGGATAAGAAAGGAACTAAAGTGGGTACATTAAAACCCGGAGACGAAGTACCCGACGGGGATAAGGCTAAGCCGGCTACAGACAAGAAATTATACGGCGGTGCGGTAGTAAGTGACCCGGGTGAAAACAGGACCAAAACAAAAGGTGTAGAAGTCGCGGAAATACAATAGTATAGGATATTCTAACCGAGAGCGAAAGATCAAGAAGGACCTTGATCTTTCGCAATTTTTTTAGAATAATATGTAAATAACTGAGAAAAATATGTTGATATTAGGCTTTAATTATACTATAGTATAAGCTGGTGTTTAAAACGAAATATAACAAAACAGAAGATATCCCCCACCTCTTAGCGTAGCGAAGGTGGGGAGAGATCTTCGTTTCAGGCGGGGTTCAAGCCCCGACTGAAATGAGATGCGGAGCATCGTTTTGTTACCGAGGAAACGCTGAAGGCGTTTTCGAGGTGACTTTGACGCATGGTACCGCCATAGCCACGTTCCTAATCGTCCGAGACATCGGAACATGCGGGGAATTACAAAAAGAGGTCTTTGTTCCCGATAAAACGGATAGAGAACTTATAGCAAAGAGAAAATTTGTTGTTAAGGGTGTCGTAAGTAAATAAGTGAGCGTATGAACAGATTAACTTGCTTTTGCCAAATCTGACTGTGCAAGAGTGAATTCATATACCGATTTACCGATTGAGAATTCATCCTCGATCATTCTCAGCTTATAGGCAACTTTCTTCTGCTCGAATTTCTCTACGAGTTCATCTTTCTGTGCTTCATTGTATACAACAAGCTTTGTTTTTTTCTGGAATAAATTAAACATATCTTTGTCCTCCTTAAAGTGTGCTTTGTTTTCTTTGTTGATCATAATATACTACCGGCAGGGGGATTTATCTTATCATTTTTTAACTTTAGGTGTTATCATTTTTTAGTTTTTATATGGGGGATAAGATGGATTATCAGGAATATGAGACCTATGGATTTTATAACAGCCATGCCATAAACGTGGCAACGGGATATGAAGGCAGAAGCTATCAGAATCATTGGCATACTTACGGTGAGATCATACGCGTAGGCGAAGGTTCTCCGAATATTTACCGTGTGAACCAGACAAATTATATGCTTGAGGAAGGGGATTTTGTCCTGGTTTGGCCTATGGAACAGCATGAGATAGTGGATGCGGACAGAAAAAAGGCGGTTGTTATCCAGTTTACAAGTGCTTTTGTGAAATCACTTTTTGACTTTGAGCGTATAATGCATTATTATCACGATATCCATGTGATAAGCCGGCGTCATCATCCTGAGCTGGCAGACAAGCTTTCAAGTCTTACTGATGAGATGGCAGCCATATATAACTCTGAGGGAAGGACGCGGGAGAGCCGCTGTTGTATGCTTCTTTTGCAGATGCTGGTGATTCTTGATGATTACAGGTATGAACTGAGGCCGGAACCTTCGGGGGCCGGAGGTACGGTTCCGAAAGAGACCGTCAAAAAGATAATGGAAGTAACTGATTATATAAAGAACAACCTTACAGATGAAGATTTCTCAGAATCAACGATTGCAGATATGGCAGGCTTCAGCAAGGAGTATTTTTCGAAAGCTTTTAAGGAACTTACAGGCATAAATTATAACAAGTGGCTTAACATGATAAGAATAGATGCGGCCATAGCCCTATTTCCGATTGATAGCATGAGCCTTACGGATATTGCCATGCAGTCCGGTTTCCAGAGCATACCGAGTTTTAACAGGGTTTTCAAAAGCCTGAAAGGAATAACACCAAGTGAGTATCGTAACCTGAACAAGGTTCAATAGACCGATGGTGAGATGTATTATATCAAGGAGGAATTTTCTAATGGCGGAACAGTTTTTAACTTTGATGGCGGACTTGGATGATGATTCACAGAAGCTAATGTCCGGATGGTATAAAGAACTGCAGGATGCAGGATTTAAGGGAGTACAGACACCGGGACTTCCGTTTCATATAAGCCTGGCAACATTCCCATTGGATGAAGAGAACGTGGCAGTTGAAGAAATGCAGAGACTCGGTAGTATATTCTCTCCAATACCAGTACATATCAGCCATATTGGCATGTTTGCCGAAGGAAGAGTACTTTTTGGCGGCCCCGACATGAATCCCTCAGGATTATTGCAGCTTCATGATGCGGTAAAGATAAAAAGTACTGATGAACGACCCTGGACGCCTCATGTGACAATACTCATCGATGAACCGCAGATTGTCAATGATTCACTAAGGACTCTGGTAAAATCGTTTCATCCGTTTATGGCTCGGATCACAAGACTGCATCTATGCGCTTTCTGGCCGACACGTGAAATTGCATCCGTACTGCTACAGGGAAAAGAATAATACTATGAACATACCGGAGAAAGAATATGAATTTCAAAATCGGTTTTATACAGATCCTGCCGGGAAAATCTCTCGAAGAGAATCTGGCAATAGGAAAGGAAGCCTGTATCGAGGCAAAAAACAAAAGGGCAGACATAGCACTGTTCCCCGAGATGTGGAGTGATGGGTATTTCCTGCCACAGGAAGAGGAGGAACTTAATAAGCTTGCCATAGAGAAAGATAGTTGTTTTATAACCGGATTTCGCGATCTGGCCGTTGAACTTGAGATGGCGATCGGTATCACTTTCCTTGAAAAAAATGATCCTAAACCTTTGAACTCAATAATTGTTTTTGACAGGACCGGCAAGGAGGTTATGCATTATTCAAAAGTACATACTTGTGCATTTGACCTTGAAAAAGTCCTGTCCGGAGGTAAAGATTTTTGTACAGCTGAACTCGATTTCGGAAGAGGAAAAGTAAAGATAGGATCAATGATATGTTTCGATAGGGAATTTCCGGAGAGCGCGAGGATATTGATGCTCAAGGGAGCCGAGTTAATACTTGCACCAAACGGTTGTCCGATGGAGATTAACAGGTTATCGGCATTGAGAACCAGGGCATACGAGAATATGGTTGCCGTCGCTACCTGTAACTATCCTGAAGGCCACCCTGATTGTAATGGAAGGTCAACGCTGTTCGATGGCGTACCGTGGTTCCGTGACGGTGAAAGGCCCAGAGATATGTGTGTATTTGAGGCACCGAGGGCTCCGGGCGTTTATGTTGCAGAACTAGACCTGAATACCTTAAGGACCCACAGGAGCGAGGATATCATGGGGGATAAGTACAGGCACCCGGAAAAATATGGTATTCTGGCAGACGAAAGTGTGCGTGGGGTGATCGGCGGAGAATTTATACACTGGTAATTGCTTTTAAGAGACAGGAATATATAGGGGAAAAGGTAAAATGGAACGTATTAACAGCAGATTATATGTTTTTACAAGAGCGACGGATGAATATTATCCTGCGGGATTAGCGAACAGCATACATTTTTCATTCACCTTGGACAGTAATGAAAAGCAGTGCTTGAACAGAAATTATGGCATCCTTTTTGCGAAAGCGGTTATTCTGGATGACAATACATTATTGCCACTGGGCGTCAAGAATCCGAATATTTTCATAATGAATGACGGATACATCGGTATCAGTGCCGAGAGGATACTTGAAAGTGGTGAGGCATATAAACCGGAGGAAAACAAGGTGCTTTTCTGGAAGACGAAGGATCTGATCGATTTCACAGAAGA
>JAEEVK010000132.1 GCA_016287095.1 Lachnospiraceae bacterium | reverse complement strand
TTACGTCGTCGTTATGAATACTGGATCTGTGCAACAGCACTTATCAAGATGGGTGTTATCATAATCCCCGGTACTCTGCAGCTTACTACTCATGATCTGGTATACAGAGCAAAGGCAGCAAATATCGAGATGTTCATCGGCATCGACGATGATTTCGTAGTAGAGCAGATTGAAAATACTGTAAAAGAAGTACCCGAAGTAAAGAATATCATGCTTGTAAACGGCCACAGAGACGGCTGGCTGAATCTCCATGACGGCATGGAAGGTCAGAGCGATGTATTTGAGAGACCTACAGGTGATGAGCGTACTCATAACACCGATATAATGCAGATTTACTTTACATCCGGTACCACAGGTATGCCCAAGATGGTTTGCCACAACTATATGCATCCCTTAGGACATATCGTTACCGCAAAGTATTGGCAGTGCGTTAGGGAAAATATGCTCCACATGAGCGTATCCGATTCCGGCTGGGCAAAGTTTGGCTGGGGTAAGATTTACGGACAGTGGATCTGCGGAGCAACCATTTTCTGTTATGATATGAAGAAATTCCATCCGGAAAATCTTCTTGCAGTACTTCAGAAATATCAGGTTACCACATTCTGTGCACCGCCTACAATGTACAGATTTATGCTTCAGGAGGATGTTGCTGCATATGACCTTTCTTCTGTAAAGCGTTGGTGTACAGCAGGCGAACCTCTTAATCCCGAGGTAGTCCGCAAGTGGAAAGAGTTTACAGGATACACTATCGCGGAAGGCTTTGGACAGACAGAGAGTACAGTACTTCTGGCTAACTTCCCCTGGTATGAGCCCAAGCCCGGTTCGATGGGCAAGCCTTCACCTATTTATAACATCAGACTTCTTAACAGCAACGGAGTAGAGGCTGAAGACGGTGAGGAAGGCGAGATAACCATCAGTGTACCCAAGGATAATTATCCTATAGGACTTTTCGTTGGTTACTATCGTGATGAAAAGATGACCGATGAAGCCATCGGTAGCGGAGTATATAACTTAAAAGACGTAGCATGGCGTGATTCTGACGGATACTACTGGTTCGTAGGCCGTCATGATGACGTTATCAAGTGCAGCGGTTACCGTATCGGACCTTTCGAGGTAGAGAGTGCACTTATCACACACCCTGCAGTAGTAGAGTGTGCCATCACAGCAGCACCCGATCCCATCAGAGGCCAGGTTGTAAAGGCAACAGTAGTACTTGCAAAGGGCTATACACCTTCAGATGAGCTCACCAAGGAGCTCCAGAACCATGTAAAGCACAATACAGCTCCTTACAAGTATCCTCGTATCGTAGAGTATGTTGATGAGCTTCCTAAGACCCTGGGCGGCAAGATCAAGCGTGCACAGATCCGCCGTGAGGATGCTGAGAACGCTGCAAAGACTCAGGCTTAAATAAATATGTGGTTTGAAACGAAAAGGAATTAAAATGTTCGATAGAATAAATAAAAAAGAACATAATAAAAACCATACCGGACATAGGAGTTATATACTCTTATGTCTTGTTTTAGTCCTCGGATTATTCATTCTCACCGGGTGCGCTGCAGAAGAGGTTTCCTATATAAATGATGCAGCAGATTATTATAACGCAGGAGAGTATGCCGAGGCCGAAGCAGCATTCCTTAAAGCCATAAGAAACAATGAGAAATCAGTCACAGTATTTTCGGGATACGCATTTAACCAGTTAAAGGCCGGCGACATAGAAGGAGCAGAGGCACTGCTCGGTATCATGGTCAATCAGGATAACACCTACGGTAACTACTTTGACAGGGAGCCTGAGACCGGAGAAGCAGTAAGGCGAGCATTGCTAGACATCTATCTTTCAAAAAACAAATATGAGGATGCTGTAGCACTTTTGAAACAGCTTGGCGATAAGGCCACTGACAAAGAAAAAGAAGCACAGTACAAAGCATCGGCAGCGTTGCTTGCATGGCAGCTCAATTATGAAAACGGTCAGGATCAGGCATTGACATTCTATACACCGGATCAGCTGATCAAGCTGGTATCGGATGCTATCGAGTCCGGAAACGAGTCAATAAAGCTATACAAGATGAGGGCAAACCTCTATTACTTAAAGGAAGAATGGGATCTCTGGGAAGCCGATGAGAGAAAGATCATCGATATGAAGGATTGTGCCATAGACGAGTACAGAGCTATATATGGTATGCGCCTCAAGGAAAAATCCCCCAGGGATGTGCTTACCCTTATAGATGAGATGGTCATCTATATAAGCGGTCATTCAGCATATATTGATAATTACGGTACCATACTTCCCATGATACTCAAGGCTGCTGAGTATGCGGACAGAGTAGAAGACTGGGAGCACGACAACAAGTACTACTTTGACCTGGCAGACCAGTACATTTCAGCGGCTCAGGACAAGAATGTATCGGATAATGAGGTACTGAGATATCAGATCATCATCGCTGAGAAAAAGGGCAAAATGGAGCTCGCATACAAGCTCTTGGGGGTATATCTTGAGCACTGTCCCGAAGACAGGATGGCCTATAAGGAGCAAAAATACCTCGAAAACCGCATAGGAGTAGCGACGGAATAGGTTTAAAACCTAAAAAACAAGTAAATACAACGGGTTCCGGGATCACAGATACCGAGAACGCCTATAAATAGGGCAAACACAAGATATAGTGTTTGCCCTAAAATTTTTTCGTTTATATTGTATTTTTGCATTGACTTCTTGAGCCTATTATGCTAAACTTATTTCTACCGGCGGAAAAAAAATCGGCGGTTTGAACAGATATAAACAAGGGTTTATTAGGAGGAGAAGGAAATGGTAAATTTCAATGTAACAAAAAGAGATGGCGAGATTGCTGACTTTGATCTCTCTAAGATTTCAAACGCCATCAAGAAAGCCTTCAATGCTACAGAGCAGCTTTATAATGATGATATAATCAACCTGCTTTCATTAAGAGTAACTTCAGCATTCCAGTCAAAGATCAAAGAGGGCTGTGTATCCGTAGAGGATATCCAGGACTGCGTAGAAGAAGTACTCAACCAGACAGGATATAACGAAGTAGCAAAGGCTTATATCTTATATAGAAAGAATCGTGAGAAGATCAGGAACATGAAGTCAACCATCCTTGACTACAAGGATCTGGTTAACAGCTATGTTAAGGAAGAAGACTGGCGTGTTAAGGAGAATTCCACAGTTACCTATTCAGTTGGTGGACTTATCCTTCACAATTCAGGCTCCATCACAGCAAATTACTGGCTTTCTGAGATCTATGACGAGGAGATCGCCAACGCTCACAGAAATGCAGATATTCATATTCATGATCTTTCCATGCTTACAGGATATTGCGCAGGCTGGTCCTTAAAGCAGCTCATCAAAGAAGGACTTGGCGGTATCCCCGGCAAGATCACTTCATCACCCGCAAAGCACCTTTCCACACTCTGCAACCAGATGGTTAACTTCCTCGGTATCATGCAGAACGAGTGGGCAGGCGCACAGGCCTTCTCATCCTTTGATACATATCTTGCTCCCTTCGTAAAGAAGGATAACATGTCATACCATGATGTAAAGCAGTGCATCCAGTGCTTTGTATATGGTGTAAATACACCCAGCCGTTGGGGTACACAGGCTCCTTTCTCGAACATCACACTTGACTGGACCGTACCTAACGACCTTGCAGAGCTTCCTTGTATCATCGGCGGAAAAGAGATGGATTTCTGCTACAAGGATTGTAAGAAGGAAATGGATATGGTAAATAAGGCATTCCTTGAGATCATGATCGAAGGCGATGCAAACGGACGTGGCTTCCAGTATCCTATCCCTACATATTCGATAACCAGAGACTTTGACTGGTCAGAGACAGAGAACAACCAGCTCCTGTTTGAAATGACAGCAAAGTATGGTACACCTTACTTCTCAAATTATATTAATTCAGATATGGAGCCTTCAGACGTTCGTTCGATGTGCTGCCGTTTAAGACTTGACTTAAGAGAGCTCAGAAAGAAATCAGGCGGATTCTTCGGTTCAGGCGAGTCCACAGGTTCTGTAGGCGTTGTAACCATCAATATGCCCAGAATCGCATATCTTTCAGCTACACCCGATGAGTTCTACAAGAGACTTGACAGAATGATGGATCTTGCAGCTCGTTCACTTAAGGTAAAGAGACAGATCATCACCAAGCTTCTTGACGAGGGACTTTATCCTTACACCAAGAGATACCTTGGCACATTTGCAAACCACTTCTCAACCATCGGCTTAGTTGGTATGAACGAAGTAGGTCTGAATGCACGTTGGCTTGGCAAGGACCTCACAGACAAGAAGACTCAGGACTTCACAGTAGATGTTCTTAACCACATGAGAGAAAGACTTTCTGACTACCAGGAAGAGTACGGAGATCTCTACAACTTAGAGGCTACTCCAGCAGAGAGCACCAGCTATCGTCTTGCAAAGCACGACAGAAAGCGTTGGCCCGATATCAGGACAGCAGGCGCAAAGGGAGATACACCTTACTACACCAACAGCTCACATCTGCCTGTTGAGTTTACAGAGGACATCTTCGCAGCACTTGATATTCAGGATAAGCTTCAGACATTATATACCTCCGGTACTGTATTCCATGCATTTATTGGCGAGAAGCTTCCTTCATGGCAGTCGGCAGCTAAGCTTGTCCGCACCATCGCTGAGAACTACAAGCTTCCTTACTATACAATGTCTCCTACATATTCTATCTGCAAGAATCACGGATATCTTACAGGCGAGCAGTTCAAGTGCCCTATCTGTGGTGAGGATGCAGAGGTTTATTCAAGAATTACAGGCTACTACAGACCTGTACAGAACTGGAATGCAGGAAAGTCACAGGAGTACAAGAACAGGACTGAATATACATTAGAAAAGTCTACCAGATTTTCACTTGGTGCAGGCTGCTGCAGTTACAATACAGATGATATCGCAGTAGACCTTGACAAGAACACCGAGCCCATGGATATGGAAAAGGTAGAGGCAGCTATGGAGGCTAAGGAGCTTACCGGTGATGGATTATATCTCTTCACCACAAAGACCTGTCCTAACTGCAGACTTGCAAAAGAGTACCTTGACGGCAAGGAGTACACCATCATTGATGCAGAGGAAAATCCCGAGCTCGCAAAGGAATGGGGTATTATGGCAGCGCCTACACTTGTAGTACAGGCAGATGGTCACCGTACAAAGTACGCAAACGCTTCCAATATCAAAAAGTTTACTGAGATTTAAAACACTTCCAAATTAGAAATAACAGCAAGGAAAAGGGCTGCTGCGGGATGCGGCAGCCCTTTTCCAAATGAAGGAGAAAACATGAGCGTAGCAGATGATTTATTTATCAAAATGTGTAGCGATATTTTAGAAAATGGTACAAGTACAGAAGATGAAAAGGTGCGTCCTCACTGGGAGGATGGAACACCTGCATATACCATCAAGAAATTTGGCGTAGTTAACAGATATGATCTCAGCAAGGAATTTCCTGCGATGACACTCCGCAAGGTGCCGATTAAGACCGCAACAGAGGAGATACTCTGGATATGGCAGAAAAAGTCAAACAAAGTCAGTGAACTTGGCAGCCATATCTGGGATCAGTGGGTGGATGAAAACGGTACCATCGGGAAAGCATACGGATATCAGCTCGGCGTTAAGCATAAGTATAAAGAAGGCATGTTCGATCAGGTTGACAGAGTGATCTATGACCTTAAAAACAATCCCTTCAGCCGCCGTATCATGACCAATATATATGTACACCAGGATCTGTCAGAGATGATGCTTTATCCTTGTGCATATAGTATGACCTTTAATGTAACCAAGCCTAAGGACGGAGGTAAGCTGATCCTTAACGCCATCCTTAATCAGCGTTCACAGGATATACTTGCTGCAAATGCATTCAATGTATGCCAGTACTCAGTACTCGTACATATGCTGGCACGTGAGTGTGACATGCAGGTAGGAGAGTTCGTCCATGTAATAGCAGATGCTCACATCTATGACAGGCATGTGGACATTATAAAAGAACTAATAACCCGTCCTACATATCCGGCACCCACCTTCTGGCTTAACCCTGATAAAAAGGACTTCTATTCCTTCACAAAGGATGATGTAAGACTTGACAACTATCAATTTGGCGAACAGGTAACCAATATACCTATAGCTATCTAAAGATATAAGCTGATTTATCACATAGGAGAGATAGAAAATGAAACTCATAGCAGCAGTAGATAACAACTGGGCCATCGGCTTTAAAGGGAAACTCTTAGCCAGCATCCGTGCCGACCAGATGAACTTTAAAAGACTTACCTTGGGAAAGGTAGTAGTACTTGGCAGAAAAACCATTGAGACCTTTCCGGGAGGCAGACCATTGGTACAGCGCAGAAACATCATCCTGTCCAGAAACCCTAACTTTACAGTAAAGGACGCAGAAGTAGTACATAGCACAGAAGAACTGCTTAAACTCATTAAAAAAGAGAATATCCCTACAGATGATATCTTTATCATCGGTGGAGAAACCCTCTATAAAGAATTTGAACCTATGTGCGACACTGCTATAATCACTAAGATAAACTACAGTTACGAGGCAGACGCATACTTCCCCAACCTTGACAAAAATCCTGATTGGGAATGTGTTTCCGAGGGTGAAGAGCAGACCTGCTTCGATATGGAATTCAGATTCTGTGAATACAAGAGAATTAATAGTTCAGAGAATTGACGACTATTAAAAGGTAACAGTCGAACTGCTGTAATGGGATAAAAACATAAAGTGAGCAGAGGATATACTTCGACCACAGACACAACTGAACGAGGAAAAAATCGGTTATCCAAACCGATTTTTTAGTGCAGCACTAGTGTGCTCGGTATCAAGCGAGCACACGGTTGCAAACGTCCGAAGTGAAGGTGCGGATGTGGCTGAATTAGTATATCCCTGCGAACGATAACGGTTTTTAGACCATAACAGCAGTTCGACAGTTGCTGCATAAGAGACTATAAAGAAAAAACTAATTTACAACGGCATCCAAATGTAGTATAATAGATAAAATTTTTAAATTACAGCCAGGACACAGGAGGAGACTATCATGGGAGTAACAAAAGAAAGCTTCGGCACAACATCTAAAGGGGATAAAGTCACATTATACAAGATAACAAACAC
>JAEEVK010000131.1 GCA_016287095.1 Lachnospiraceae bacterium | reverse complement strand
CACCCAGGGATCATCGTAGTCCCACATGTGCCTGAGCATCTTGAGACCGTCCTTGAGACCGTTTGAGATAAAGAATACACGACCTATACAGCAAAGGATAAAAGTCCTCGTCATCTGGAACAACCTGAAACTAAAGCAGTCCCTCTTTATCTTTAACTTATCGGAAACTTTGTTCAAAAGCGGACCAAATGCCATGCCCAGAGCTATCAGCAACCCATGATAAAGCCCCCAGGCTATAAACTGCCAGGAAGCGCCATGCCAGAAACCGGTCGCAAACCAGACAACAGCGATAGGGATAATACCGGTGATGATCCTGCCTGCCTCAGCACCCCAGGCTTTTCTCACCTTGCGGTTGAGAGACTGGCACCATCCGGAAACCGAGATAGGAAAGAAGAGGTAATCCTTAAACCATGTACCCAAAGACACATGCCATCTTCTCCAGAATTCCGGAATAGTCTTCGAAAAGTAAGGATGATCAAAGTTTTTGGACAGATCAACACCGAACATCTTGGCCACACCGGTGATGATGTCCATACATCCCGAGAAGTCCGCATATATCTGCACAGAGTAGAGTACTATAGCCAATATCAGCTCATATCTGCCAAACTTGGACCAATCGGTATATACCACATCATTGACATAGATACCGATCCTGTCCGCCAGTACCAGCTTTTTAAACAAACCGTAAAGCATCAGCTCAAAGCCGAACTTTATATTCTTAAAATCAAACTTCCTCTCAGCGATAAGCTGGGGAGCCAGATCCTTATACCTGGCAATAGGTCCCTGCACAACCTGAGGGAAGAAAGAAATAAACAGCGCATACTTGAAAATATTCTTCTCAGCCTGTACCTTGCCCTGGTGTACATCCATGATGTAGCCTATCGACTGGAAGGTATAGAAAGAAATACCCAGTGGCAGGATGATGTTTAACTTGGGCTTTTTAAAGCTGAACCCTAAAAACTTAGCCAGATTCCTTATATTATTCAAAGTAAAATCAGTATATTTACAGAAATACAGGAGTCCTAACAGAAAAACAAGGCAGAGGACCAAGATCCATCTCTTTTTCTTTTTAAATTTATCCTTTATAGCCTTTTTCTGATCCTTATCCAGCCCCTCGGCCTTTAATGCCTCCTTTTGCAGATCACTCTTTTTCTGCTTCCAGAGTCCCATGAGCCATGTAAATATGATAGAAGCAAACAGGAAAAAGATATACCTGAAATCAGCAGTCAGATAATATCCGATACTCCCTAACAGCAGGATCACCCATTGGCACTTCTTAGGCAGCACATAATATAATAAAAGCAATCCGGCTACAAAACCGAAATAATTTAAAGTAGTAACGCTCATTTCATTTCCCTTTTAAAAATCATAGTTTTCCCTCAAATACTCACCGATAAACTCCGAAATCTTCTGCGCCCCGGACCTGTTGAGATGCCCCTTGTTATGGAAATTATTATAATCCAACCCGATTTCCTTCATATTGGTACATATATCCAGATAACCCACATTGGGGTCATCCTTATAGACCTCTTTCAGGTAATTCATAATGGGCACAGTATCCTTGGCAGTCTCATTTTTCTCCATAGAAGGAATAGAAATGATCAGCACCTTGGCTCCGTGTTCCTCAGAAATCCTGATCATCTCCTGAAAATAATAATCAGCACCAGGATCAGGCACAGTCACATCAGTGATAGAAGCATAGTCCTTATCAAAATATCCCTTGCCATCGTCCTCAAGGATATTATCGGTAGTATACGGCATATATCCTCGGCTGTTCGCCATGATCTCTTCAGAAGACTGCAGATCATACGGAATATCCGGATGCAGATCCATGATATACAGAAAATCCACACTCTCAATCTCGCGGAACCTGTTATGGAAACGGAGCAGCGGCATGATCAGCTCGGCTCTGGTAGCATCATCACTACCCAGCTCCATCGCAGCCTTGACCTTAAAAGGAGAGAAAGGAAGCGACATCAGAGTTCTCTGAATATAAGACTCCTCATTTTTCTCCTTGGACGGCATATACATAGAAGTCTCAAGCACCACCAGCTTGGGGCTCTGAGTCTTAAAAGCATCCAGCAGCCTGTAGTAAACATGATTGGCACGGAGACCTTGTATACCCAGGTTGTAAGAGTAGCACCCGGCTATTTCATCCACTACCAGAGGATTGATGCCACGGTTAGTCCTGGAGTTGCCAAAGTAGATAACATCGATGCTGTCATCATCTTCCTGATTATAGTACTTATACTTTCCGTAGCACGCACCCTTTAACTCAAAGATGTCCTGTACATAGGAAAACAGAATAAGGAAAATCGAAACAAACACGATAGGTGCCACTATCGATTTCAAGTATTTAGATAAAAAAGCTTTCATATAAAACTACCTTTAACAAAATAATAATCCTCAGAAACTACAAAACCATCGAAAAATATACCATATTATAGGAATTAAAGCAAGAAATATTTAGAGCGGAGAAATACTGACCATAAATGACCACTTATGATATACCTTTCCGCTCCTTAATAATTTGACAAAACATGCATAGTAGTATATAATTCAAAAGACTATGGATATATGAAAAACATAGCCATACAGCATCAAAACGATAAAAACTGACCGTACCGAATACCGGGAGGCAAGATGTATAAATATATAATAAAAAGACTGATAGATATCCTGCTCTCGGGGATAGGGATAATAATACTGGCCATACCCATGTTTATTATCATGATAATCATCAAAGTATCTGATCCCGGGCCGGCAATATTCAAGCAAAAAAGAGTAGGAATGCATAAAAAATTCTTTACACTGCATAAATTCAGGAGTATGAAAACCAGCACTCCCGATATACCCACTCACCTTTTGGAAAACCCTGAAAAATACATGATAAAACATGGGGAGTTTTTAAGAAAATACAGTATAGATGAATTGCCCCAGCTCTTCGACATATTTGTGGGAAACATGAGTATCATAGGTCCCAGACCTGCGCTCTGGAATCAGGATGACCTTGTGGCAGAAAGAGACAAATATGGAGCCAACGATGTAAAACCCGGACTGACAGGGTGGGCACAGATAAACGGCAGGGATGAACTGGAAATAGCCGAAAAAGCCAAGCTTGACGGAGAATACGTAAAAAAGCAGAGTTTTCTGTTTGACTGTAAATGTTTCTTTGGCACTATAAAGAGTGTTGTAAAGCACGAGGGCTTCGTAGAAGGAAAGACCGCAGAACTGCTTGACCCAAAGCAGGAAAACAACTCGCAATCATAGTTGACAGGCCGAATTCAGACTATAGCGTGATCATTTGGCTTGAAAAATAATGTAACAACACCAAGCACAGCAGCGTATACCAGCATCCCCAGCCACCATATATTTATCATGGTTGAGAGATAAAAAGATGCGCCCATAATCAAAATATAAAGCATATTTTTATAGATTGGCATGCTGCTGATACCATAGTGCTTGATAGACAGCCTTTCTGTTAAAATATACCAAAGTAAAAGCACGAGGATGGAAGCAACTGATATAGCCTCCCTTGTACCGAATATTAGATACGCTACAAGATTAGCAGAGAAGGAAGCAGATAGGATACATAAACAGTTCCTAAAAAACCGGAGATTCTCACCCAGCACCTTATAATAGTTGTGCATGACAATAGTCACTGCAGAGCTGATAGCGAGCCCGGGTATGATGATCCTGAATATGGGCAGAGCGTCCGTATACTTAGGTAGAAACCATGGTATAAACTTGAGCAGAGGATAATAAAGCAGAGCTCCGGCAAATGATAGCATCATAACAGAGAAAACCAGCTTTATATATGAAGACTTGAGACTCTCTTCATCAGTTCTCTTAAGAGCAGGATATAAAACTGTAGAGATAGCTGACAGAGTAGTAGAAAAGAGAGTCAGAATATTGTAGGCAAATGCATATACCGCATACTCATCCGTAGTAAACAATACATTTACAAACTGCCTGTCCAGAGAAAGCAGGAGCAGCATACTTAGGTTGGAAACCAAAAGAGGAGTACCGCTCTTTACAAAGTAGAGGATATCACTTTTGCCGGCTTTATAGTCTTTGCAGCTACCGAATACCAGATCTCTGTATGTAAAGATATACCACAGGGCAAGCAGACATGTGATAGATACATATATACCTGTAAAGAAACGATAGGAATTTATGTAAGCCCCCAAATTCGATACAGATTGGCTATTGAAATACATAAAAAGTATCGCTATCGCCTGCAGTAGAGACTGCAAAAGATTCCTTACCGACAGCTCAGTAAAGCGCCCTGTAATCTGCGATATAGTCTGGAAAAAACTGGTGATATTAAAGAAAAGCAGATATATAGCCAGACAGATAAAGATAAACCTGTACTCACCGGGCAGAAGAAATACAGCCACGGCAGCAGCCAATACTGAAAATACCAGTTCCATCAGAAAATAAAACCTGGTATAAAAACGAAAAGCCGGTTTGTTGAGCTCTGAGTAATCCTTACCGCCGAACTTGAGATAAATACCGTCAGTGATACCAAAGGTAAAGAGACCGACATATACACCATAGAGAGTAAAAGTCTTGTAGTACCCATAATCAGTCACACCTATGATTTTGGGCAGAAGCAACCCAACCAAGACTCCCGATAGGAGCTTAGCCACATTGCTGAAGGCAACCTTCAAAATATCCTTTAGACTTTTCCTACTTAACGGTGATCCCATTATCGGTACCTCGTATTGGTTTTTTAGCCTTCCCTTTCTAGGGGAAGGTGGCTGCGAAGCAGCCGGATGAGGTGTAAACTGTAATAAAACATGCAAAAAGTATATCATTAAATATACAACAAATCAAGTAACTAAAACATATTTATAACCATGAAGAAACAAACCATACAAAAACTAACAATAATAGCCTTCGTCCTATCCCTTGCACTGATCTGGGGGCAGTCCTGCATCAACATGGAAGAATCTCAGACTGCCAGCGATGCCGTAGTGGACATAATAAAACCACTGGAAGAAATAAAACCCAATGACGAAGTAGTCACAGTGGAGTACGACTTCTTAAACCACTTCGTCAGAAAAGGAGCCCATATAGCAGAGTTCACCGTCATCGGCATAGAACTTGCGCTGATCATCATTTTATTTAGTAAAAAGAAGCAAAAACTTCCTATAATCTTCGTCAATACAATGATGGCAGGTATGCTGATAGGACTCATAGATGAAACCATCCAGATATTCTCCGAACGGGGTACGCAGGTAAAGGACATCTGGTTTGATGTAATAGGAGCGGCGATAGGTGCAGTTCTGGTAATAGCTGTATACCTCCTAAAATCAAGAAAACAGAGAAAAACAGAAGAATAGAGAGGGAATCTGACCAAAGCAGAAAAACAGAAATATGAGCACAGTACTCTTCTTAGTAAATCACGAAGTAGTAATATATAACTTCAGATTGGAAATAATAGAAAGACTCCTAAGTGACGGACATAAGGTAGTCATATCATCACCCGGAGGAGAACGCATAGAAAAACTCAAGGCTCTGGGCTGTATACATAAAGACATCACATTTGACCGACATGGTAAAAATCCGCTAAAAGAGCTGACACTCGTACGGACATACAAGAAACTGATGAAAGAGGTAAAACCGGATATAGTATTTACCTTTACCATAAAGCCGAATATATACGGAAGTTTGGCAGCAGGATCACTTAATATACCATGCGTAGCAAATATCACCGGTCTGGGGACTGCAGTAGAAAATGGGGGAACACTCCAGAAACTGACAGTACTCATGTACAAAAAAGCATTAAAAAAGATACAGCGTGTCTTCTTTCAAAATAAAGAAAACGAACAGTTTTTTACGGATAACCGTATAGCATTAGGAAAGCATAAGATCATCCCGGGCTCCGGAGTAAACCTTGAGAGATTCGTTGCTACGGACTACCCTACAGTAAATGACTGCATAGAAACAGTAAAGGGTGCTTCGGCAGACTCTCAACTGAGGTTTGCTTTCATCTCCCGTATCATGAAAGAAAAGGGGATAGACGAATATCTGAGAGCAGCCCGTATCATAAAGAAAAAACATCCGAATACAGAATTCCATGTATGCGGCTTTTGTGAGGAAGGTACGAGATACCCGGAAATACTTGAAAAATACGATCGCGCAGGTATTATTACCTATCATGGTAATATAGAGGACGTAGCATCCATGATGCAAGACATGCACTGCATAATTCATCCGACATATTATCCGGAGGGCATATCAAACGTGCTGCTGGAGGCCTGTGCCTGTGCCAGACCCATCATAACCACTAGACGGTCAGGCTGCAGAGAGGTCCTTGATGAAGGCCAAAACGGATACTTTGTAAACGAGAGAGATTATAAAGATTTGGTAAAAGTAATAGAAAAATTCATGGCCCAACCCATTGAAAAAATGCGGGCCATGGGCCAAAACGCCAGAAAAAAAGTCGAGAAACAATTTGACCGCCAGTTGGTAGTGGAGGCTTATATTAAAGAATTACCCAACTAACTGATGAGGTGTATGAGGTGTAAAATGAAATTGCAACTAACGAAAAAAAATAAAATCCGCTTTATCATAGAAGCAGCAGTACTACTGATAATGATAATAGCATTCGTAATAATAAACAAGAAGATAAGTAAAAACAACGAGTCAAAAGAAAAAGACGGCTACAACTACTACATAGATAAGCTTGCCTATGATGACGAAGCCGGAGAGATAGTTATAAGCGGTTGGTGCATCAAGGACGGTATCCCTTGTCCTGATGAGTCATCCAGACCAAACTTTAAGATACTTCTGGCAAAAGACGGCAATAGGGACAACTCCATAGAGATCCCTGTAACATCATATGAAAGACCGGATGTTCAAAAAGCATATGGTAATGAAAGTATAGATTATACCTTCAGTGGATTTAAAGGATCATTAAAAGCAGATTCATCAGTAAAAGAAAACAAATATAGAGTATTGATACAATATGACTCATCAGTAGACAAATATTTGTATACCATGAGATATCTTGACAAGGGAAAGTTAACAATCGAGTATACCCAGATGGACTACACCTATTAAAATGGAAAACATAACTTTACTAGATAAAAAGAACATACAATATATACGAGCCAAAGAAAGTGGCTGGGACTACTGCTTCGAAGGCATAAAAAACATGGGGTATAACATCATGATACCCTATAGGGACAAAAACATAGTCCTGCGCCTTATGAGAGAAGCA
>JAEEVK010000130.1 GCA_016287095.1 Lachnospiraceae bacterium | reverse complement strand
ATGGACAGAAGTGGGCAACAGGCTTGGTTTCAAGGGTGATTGTTTTGACCTGGCCCTGGATACTTGTTTCAGAAATAATTATGTCAGGGTCTTCCAGGTCTAAGAGATTTGTGATATTATTCATGTATCCCCCTTTCGCAAAGATTATTTTCCACAAAAACAATCATAGCAGAGAAGGAAAAAATAAAACAGGGAAGATCAATAAACAGCATTGATATCCCTGTTTTTATTATGAATTGTTTGGTAAGCGGTACATAGTGAGTACCTCGTTTTTATAATCTTTTTGTGTGATAATGGTATACATCCCATATTTTAAGTTTGCAAAGTTGAAAAAGTGTGTTTACACTTTTCACACTTTGCACACCAGGAGGCATACCATGAATGATACTAAACTTGCAACCAAAACGCTCCGCATGCAATACTGGGCTGAGATCATCCAGGACCGTACCACCAGTGGTAAGAATGTTATCCAGTATTGTCAGGAACACGGCATTTCTAAAAATGCATATTTTTACTGGCTTAAAAAGATAAAGAACGCCGCACTTGAATCTGCTGGTATCGACTTTTTTGAACTGCCTAATCCGGACAGAATACAGAAAAAACCGGACAATGTTAATGTTTTTGACACTGAGGCTGTTGTTTCTGTAGGAAACGTGAGTATTTCCATCAATTCACATACCTCAAAAACACTTCTCGCCTCCATACTGGAGGTGGCATCCTGTGTTAAATGATGCTTCCGGGTTTGCAGGTGTCATCATTGCGGCCGGATACACCGATATGCGGCGCGGAATAGAAGGCCTGGCTACCATAATCCGATACAAGTATAAGCTTGACCCGTATCAGAAAAACACTCTGTTTCTGTTCTGCGGTAAAAGATCTGACCGTATCAAGGGACTTCTCTGGGAAGGAGATGGTTTCCTTCTCTTATACAAACGGCTTGATGTCGGCGCATTCAGATGGCCGAGGTCTGCTGACGAAGCGATGCTGATCACTCCTGAACAATACCGGATGCTTATGCAGGGATTTGAGATCGTAGCGAAACATCCCATCTCGGAGATCACACCGCCATCCGAGATCGCATGATTTTTTGTGCAAAACGTAGAAATTTCAAGCACTTTTGGGCATGACCAAAACATTGCTTTTCAACTTTTGCAAAGCTGCCTATAACTATCGCAGCAGTCCACTGTTTTGGTATCAGCAGCCTTAAACAGTACGGTTTTCTCTTGAGATACCCTGCTAAAACACCCTGAATACAAGGGCTGTGAGCGGTTTTATCCATAGGCAGAATGACGAAACCGCCGATTCTATAGATTTGTCATTGCCAACGTTTTATAGTATAATAGTCCCATAAGGAAAGGGGCATTATAACTATGAAAAACTTGACTGCCGACCAACTTAATAATCTCGACCATGAGGCTCTGGTAAACATGATCCTGTCACAACAGGAGGAGATTTCCAAACTTGACCATACCCTCCAGCTCTTCATGGAAGAAGTGGCAGATGCAAAACGCCACCGCTTTGGCCGGTCAACAGAAAGTTTTGAACCTGATGGACAGATATCCTTCCGTGAGATAGACGGCGAGTTCGTATTTTTTAATGAGACCGAAGCAGTCTGTGACGAAGAAGCAGAAGAAACACCTGCCCCCAGGATAAAACCCAGACGTCCTTCCGGTAAAAAGGAGAACGACCTCCGTAATCTCAAAGTGATCAAAACAACGCCTTACTACATGAACACTGAAGAACTCGAAAGTACTTTCGGAAACGAAGGATACAAACAGCTTCCGGACGAGATACTTCGGAGGTATTACTTTGTTCCTGCAAAAGTAGGCATTGAAGAGATACATGTCGGCGTATACGCCGGAAAGAAAAGCGAGAAAGTCGTTAAGGCCAAGTTCCCTACATATCTTATGAGAAACTGTCTTAATTCGCCTTCGCTCGAATCCGGCATAATAAATGCCAAGTTCTTAAACTCGATGACTTATTACAGGATTGAGAAACAGCTCCAGGCTGACGGTATAAATGTCACCCGTCAGGAAATGGCACGCTGGACCATTGCAACATCAGAGAGATATCTCTCTATCATATATGACTGCCTTCATAAGAGGATGTATGATTATCATGTGCTTCATGCTGATGAAACTCCGGTCCTTGTGAGCAAGGATGGAAGGCCTGCAGGCTCAAAGAGCTACATGTGGGTCTACAAGACCGGGCATCTGTATGAACATCCGATCGTCCTCTATGAGTATCAGAAGACCCGGAATACGAGCCACCCGAGGAAATTCCTCAAAGACTTTTCAGGTGTGTGCATGACTGATGGATATCAGGTATACCACACCTTGGAAAAAGAACGTGAGGATCTGACAATAGCCGGATGCTGGGCACATACGAGGCGCAGGTTTGATGAGGCACTAAAGGCTATGCCCAGAGGTTCCCAGAAGGGAAGCCTTGCTTACAAGGCTCTGGCTATGATACAGGCCATATATAATACAGACAATCCTCTGAAAGAGCTTCCTCCGAATGAACGGAAGGAAAGACGGCAGCTAGCTGTCAGGCCTCTTGTAGAGGCTTACTTTGCGTGGTGCCGTGAGAACGAAGGCCGCATATCCAAAAAGAACAAGACAGGTGAAGGCATCTCGTACTCACTGAATCAGGAGAAATATCTGAAGGTATTTCTTGATGATCCGTATGTGCCTCTCGATAACAACAGCGCTTTATCCTTAGTATATTTTTATCCTCATCTTTTGTCAAGATGTGCTTAAACAGCTGTTTTTCACAAAAAATATGTGGATAAAATTTCATTTGTCTTCGATAATGGAATCACCAAATCACAGGAGGTGAATTCCAATGAAACAATTCGAAACAAATGTAGCAACTATTTTGAAGTTTCTGAAAGACGAAAACTTCAGCCCTTCCGAAATCAGCGCACATAAAGTATGTTATAAGGAACTACACAGCTTCCTTGTGGATGCTGGGAAGGTTTATTCATCAGAAACAGCATACCAATGGATTGAGGAACGCAAACCATTCTGGAATCACAGAAAGTACACAAGCTCCAGGCATTTCCTTGATCAGCTAGAGGACATCAGAAAGGCAGGTAGCATATCTGTAGAACATCTGTATTGCCGTAAACCACCGTATTATCAACTGAGTCCTAACTTTCGTTCCATACTTGATGATTTTATTGCTGCCCATCCCGAGAATGATGACAGGCATCGGATTGCTTGTGCTAGATTCCTATTGTATTTACAAAAAGAAGGTCTCGACAGTGTAGAACATCTTGATTATGATATCCTGTTAAGATTCCATAAGGATGATCATCATTCATCAGCTAAATCAAAAGATGTTTATGAGGATCTTATACGGAAGTTTTTAAACTATCTGGCTGAAAAAGGTTTATGTTCGCCTGGCCTTTCACTTGCTTTGAACAAACAGATGAGCCATCAGATCATAACACTGTCTGACGAGGAGCTTCACAGAAATTCTGGAAAAGAGTATCAATCGGTTACAATACCTTTGATTGATGAATTCCTTGCAGGAATGGCGAAGGCCCGTTATGGCAAAACTGTATTGAAAGGCTCACGCCATATCCTGACACTTCTGTACATCTTTCTGGATATGCATCAAGCGGTTTTAAACGATACTCTTTTGTGGTGCTGGTTCAACCAGATAAAGCCCTTACTGGGTTCAGGATGGAAACAGCATCGCCGCTCTCTTTGTCAGTTTTTAACCTTTCTGGAGACTGGCTCCATAGAAATTGGCTATACAGGCGATCCTCTACGTAGCAGGCAGGAAGACTCTCTTTCCTTATGGCTTAGAGAACCTCTTGCAGATTATCTGCAGCTGTTAAAGCGCGAAGGGTGGCGACCTTCCACGATTGCGATGCAAAGATCGAGCAATCTGAGATTCTGCAAATACCTTCAAAGTATCAACATCATTAGCTTCTCTGAAGTTACACCATCCATAATAAAGGACTTCAATGTTCAGGACTGCCACGACACACCGGAAGGTAAAGCAGCTTACAATTGCCGTATACGCAGATTTATCATTTATCTGTATGAACAGGGAATGATCGATGATCCATATTTGTTCCGAGCTTTGCCGAATGTATCTTCTCCAAAGACTTCTGTTATCCGTACTCTATCTAAGGAAGAAGTTTCAGCAATCTGGGCTGTAGATTCTGATATGCTCTCACCCGAAGCCTTACGCGATTATGCGATGTTATGCATAGGGCTGTCAATGGGTTTTCGTGCATCAGACATCACTGGACTGTGCTTTCAAAATGTCGACTGGAAGCATAGAACTATCAGGATCATCCAGCAAAAGACAGGAAAAATTCTTGTCATGCCCATGCCTGTAAAAACCGGCAATATCCTGTTCCGCTATCTTCGTGATGGAAGACCAAAAAGCGATGAACCGTTTTTGTTCATCGGCCATAAAGCTCCTTACGGGAGGCTGACACGTAGTGTATGTTCCAAAGCTTTAACAAGGTTCATTGGCCCATCGACTGATAAAAGATACGGCTTCCATGTGGTAAGGAAAACATTTGCAACACAGCTCCTTGAAGGAAGCACAAAGGTCGAACTGATCTCTGACTCCCTGGGACATTCCACTGACGATACAGTCCGCAAATATCTATCCCTGGATGAAAAGAGAATGAGATTGTGCCCTTTATCCCTAGAAGAGACCTGCATCTCTTACAAAGGAGGTGCGTTCCATGCATAAGGAATATATGTATAACAGTGTTTTCTCAAAACTGATCGTGGATTATATCGTCTCACGCCGCGAGGCAGGCTTTATGTATGACAATCCCGCATACTGGCTGTATCGTTTTGATCAGTATTGTTCGGACAAAGATGTTAGAGAAACTGTGATTACAAAACCATTATTCGAGTCATGGGCTTCGAAATCAGGGACAGAAACAAAAACAACACAGAACAACCGGTTACAGGCATTACGGAATTTTTGTGTTTACCTTAATACAATGGGCATACCTGCATACATACCTGCGAACCTGCCCAGACCTGAAAAAGTAGTTCCCTATCTGATGAAGGATGAGGACATCAGGGAATTCTTTAAACAGGTTGATCTTTATGAACCCAGAGATCCCGTCCCAGTATTCCGGCGAATGGCATATGAATACAAAGTACTGTTCCGATTGATCTATTGTTGCGGGCTTCGTATTAATGAAGCGTGTTCCTTGAAAACTGAAAATCTCGATACAGACAATGGTTTATTGACAATTTACCATTCAAAAGGCCGAAAGGATAGGATTGTATACCTACCCGAAGATCTCCGTAAGCTATGCAAAGACTATCGCCAATGGTTGAATACATATCTCGGTTCAGCATCGGTATGGTTTTTTCCGGGCCGGCATCCTGAACACCCTGTCCAGAAAACCTCGATAGATAAAAAGTTCAACGAGTTCTGGAACGCTACCAGGTCATCAAAAACATGTGATAAAAAACCTACGGTACACTGTCTGCGACACGCATTTGTTACCAAAAGGATAAGCAACTGGATGGAAGCTGATATACCGTTGCAGGTAATGATGCCTTATCTCAGCAGCTATCTTGGGCATATGGGCTCCATGGAAACGTATTATTATTTTCACCAGGTAGAAGACGTTTTCCGGACCGTGCGCCGGAAGGACGTTATATCATCACGTGTGATTCCGGAGGTGCAGCATGAAAGTTAAAAACTTCAAAGATCTGTTCTTTTCCAGGACACATGATTTCCTGGATATATATCTGACCTCCCAATGCTCCAGAAGCCCACATACAATAAAAGCTTATCGAGATGCGCTGACGGTACTTAGGCGTTACATTACATCAAAAGGATTATCGTTAAAAGAATTCTCCTTTGATGACTGTAACCGTGACTTCCTTCTCGGGTTCATGGAATACCTGCAAGAGACCGGATATGAAAAAACCTCATGCAACCAACGGCTCGCGGCAATCAAAGCCTATATGTGGTATGTTGCAGACGGGGACATTTCCCTACAACAGAATGCTTTGTCGGTATCAAGGGTCCCATTTCTCAGAACTCCGGATAAAGAAAAGGAGACTCTGAGTGAAGAATGCCTGAAGGCACTTTTTACTGCTCCAGCTAAAAACAAGCGTGGGATACGAGATGCGACGATTATGATCATCCTATATGATTCTGCGATACGCCTCAGTGAACTTCTTGGACTGATGACATCTGATGTAAATCTTCAGAAGGATATCCCATATCTCAGGATCAGAGGGAAAGGAGACCGTGAGCGTATTGTTTCGCTTTCCGATAATACTGCAGACCACTTGAGGAATTATATGAATCTGTATCATGGTCCGGATTCACCTGAGATAAAACAGTTATTCTATACAGTCATCCACGAGCAGGTTCATCCTATGTCGCCAGGGAATGTTGCACGGATCATTGATAAATATGTCCGGATTATCAGGCCGTCACATCCGGAACTTCCGGAGAATGTTCATCCACATATGTTCCGTAGGACAAGGGCAACGAATCTTTACCAGAACAGCGTCGAGCTTGAACTGGTTTCAAGGATACTTGGACATGCATCAACCCAAACTACGCGAATCTACGCTAAACCGTCACTTGAAATGCTGAAAGCCGCAATGGATAAAAGCACTCCCGGATTAAATGCCGAAGAACCGCTATGGCCGGATGACGAAGATGAGTTTGCCCGTATCTGTGGATTAAGGTAAAGTGATTATTCTCATCTTTTGTCGGATAATTGTAGTGCTTATGTGCTTCTTGACAAAAGATGAGGATAAAAATATACTAAGGATAAAGCGCTTTATGCTCATATATGAATAAAGCACTGAACAGTCTATAAGGAACTTCTGTATCGGTAAGAAGAACTTTGTTATGATAGACACTATATCAGGTGCAAAAGCCAGTGCTGTGATCTACAGCATAGTAGAAACCGCCAAGGCTAATAACCTGAATGTTTATGAATATATAAAACACCTGCTTACTGAAATCCCGAACCACATGGATGATAAGAATCTGGATTTCTGTGAGGAGCTGCTTCCCTGGTCAGATAACCTGCCCGAGGAATGCAAAAGGAAAAAATAAACGTGGCCGCGCAAGGCGGCTTGATTTTCAGGTGGTACTCATTATGTACCGCTTACATTGTTTGAAACCCTCAAACCAGACCCTCAAACCAGACCCTCAAACTTGCCCCTCAATAAATTACTCCCTTTGTCAAGGACACAAACCCAAAGTCAATAAACCCTGATTTTGGACACTCAGGTAAACCTTGAGCTCATATATGGAACCACCATATATGAGCTTGTTTGTTTATAGTGGGTAAATGCCTGTAACACAGTACTGATAGTATTCTATCGGGGATAGTTTT
>JAEEVK010000129.1 GCA_016287095.1 Lachnospiraceae bacterium | reverse complement strand
CCTACCAATGCTATCTGCTGCCCCTGTTTTACATATTCACCTTCGCTTACCAGTATTTTTGAGCAATGACAGTAAACACTGATAAAACCGGGCTGATGCTCTACTTTTACGAAATTGCCTGCAGAAGAGTTATATCCTACTGCATATACTGTGCCTGCAAGTACCGAAACCATGGGAGCGCCGAACTCTCCGCCTATGTCCCAGCCCTTATGATAGGTTGATGCACCGGCAGTCGGGGCTATACGGGGACCAAATTTTGAATAAGTCCTGTGGTCTCCGGGCAGAGGCCATATCATCTTATATACATTGGTCTCATCGGTAAGCGTCACATAATTGATTGCATCTGCATCATATCCGGCAGTTGATGAGGGTTTTGAGATATTTCCGGTTTCCTCGGCCTTCTTCCTTGCCTCTTCCTCTGCCTTTCTTTTTGCTTCTTCCTGAGCTTTCTTACGAGCTTCTTCCTCGCGGCGAAGTCTTTCCTCTTCTTCTTTTCTCTTTCTTTCCTCTTCCTCTATACGCTTCTGCTCTGCTTCGATGATCTGCTCGATCTCCAGGTTTTTATCACTTATCTCGGACATATAGTTAAAGAGATATTCATCAGCTACACCGAGTTTTTCGGTCAGTTTGTCTATCTCGGCAGCCTTCAGGTCCATTAATTCTGAAACAGTAGACTGCTCGAGCTCCTCGGATTCACGCATGAGTTCAAGTTCTTCCAGGGATGCCTCAAGGAGTGCTTCCCTGTTTTCTACGTCTTCCTTTGCCTCTTTATACCTGTCGAGTAAGCTGTCATCGTATCTTGAAATATCCTGTGCGTACTCTACCTGATTTAAAAAGTCGGCTACACTTCCGGAGTTAAGCAGCAGATCCACATATGAGGTCTCGCCGTTTTCATAAATATAGGCAATCCTCTTTTTCATGGTCTCATACTGATTGGCTTCTCTTTGCTTGGCTTCCTCAAGGTCAGCCTTTGTGATATCCAGTTCACCTTCCGTCTTTTCTATCTCCTTCTGGAGTTCAAAGATCTTTAAGGTTATATCATTAAGTTTGAGATCAAGCTCCTGTATATATGTCTCTATATTCTCTTTTTCTTCAGTAAACTCTGCTATCAGGTCCTCCTGCTCCTTCTTCTTTTTCTCGAGCTCTGCTTTCTGGTCCTGTGCAGCCTTCAGCTTTTCTTCATAAGCTTTTCTGGGGTCTGAGGTCTCGGCACCGATTTGGGCAGGCGGAAGTAAGCATACCAACTGGGCTGCTATGCTAAATAAAATAATGAATGAAATTATAGTTTTTTGGAGTTTCTTATTCATTTTATCACTCATATTTTTCCTCACACCTCATCAGTCAGCCTTTGGCTGACAGCTTCCCTCAAGGTGAAGCCTTTTCAAGTCCGTACCTATATCAAGAGGTTTTAACCTCTATCTTCCTCAACTGCTTACCTAACGTAATGTTACTTCCGATAAATCCTATCCCTATGCCAAGCCCTAGTGATATGGGTATCAACACTTTCATAATGCTGGCCGAATCAACGAATTCGGTACTTGACAGCAATACATCAAAGTTTTCCTTCAATGCGTTTATTATGGCACCATATCCGAAATGCATTATGACCAAAGGAATGGCAGCACCTATCAGACCTATCAGGATGCCCTCCACGATATACGGTATCCTGATAAAGAAGTTTGTTGCACCTATCAGCTTCATTATCGATATTTCCTGCTTTCTGATCGATACACCGGTCGAAATGGTTATGCCTATCAGGAATATGCTGACTCCGAGCAGGATAATAATGATCGCTATAGCCAGAACTGTCAGTACCTTATTCATGCTGGTAAGGCTCTCGGAAACATCTCTTTTATTATTTACCTTGCGTACACCGTCTATACCTCTTATGTACCTGACCAATGACTCCTGTCTGGAGATGTCGTTCAGGTATACGGTATAGGATGCAGAATTTTCCAAAGGGTTATCATTTCCAAATGTCTCTATCAGTTCTGGAGAAAGCTTTTCCTTTTTATACTCCTCCCATGCCTGCTCTGCCGTAGTGAGCACTATTTCGGAAACCTCGGCACGGTACATTATCTCCTCGCCGATCTCCTTTATCCTGTCATCGGTTGTACCTTCATTGAAAAATACGGTGATACCGACTCTGGTTTCTGCCTTGGAGATCATGGCTCTGAAATTTGCTATCACTGCATAAAAAACGCCAAAAAGGAACAGGCACGCTGCCATCGTAGCGATGGACGCCAGCGAGAACATCCTGTTCCTGAAAATATTCTTTAAACCCTGTCCTATCCCATAAAAAAAGGTACTAATTTTTGACATTTGAATATCCGCCCTTTTCGTGATCGTTAACCAGCACACCCTTGTTGAGATGAACAACTCTTTTCTGCATCATATCAACGATTTCCCTGTTGTGCGTGACAACGATGACTGTAGTCCCCCTTTTATTCACATCCTCGAGCAGTCGCATGATCTCCCATGAATTCCTGGGGTCCAGATTACCTGTAGGCTCATCCGCAAGTAGCAGCATCGGATTATTTACCAATGCTCGTGCCAATGCCACTCTCTGCTGCTCGCCACCGGAAAGCTCCGACGGATGGGCATCAAGTCTTTCCGAAAGTCCCATGATAGAAAGGATATTGGGGACATCCCTTTTTATCTTTTTGATCGGAGTTTCTATAACTCTTTGAGCAAAGGCTACATTTTCAAAAACCGTCATCTCGGGCAGTAATCTAAAGTCCTGAAATACTATACCGATATTCCTGCGGTACTTCGCAACCTCATTTCTCTTGAGCCTTGAAATATCCTTGCCCATGACATAGATCTTACCTGAGGAAGGTCCTATTTCCTTAAGCAGGAGCTTGATCAGTGTCGATTTTCCGGATCCGCTGCTGCCTACAACAAATACGAACTCGCCTTTATTTACAACGAGGTTCAGGTGTTTTAATGCATGCATATCATCGTCATAGTCCTTGCACACATCGTCCAGCCTGATTACGGGAGGTTCTACTTCACCGCTCAAAGCTCTTTCAAGTTCTATTCTTCCCATATTTGATGCAGTCTCCCGTTATAATTTATCAAAAGTCTGAATTCTCTACATAGTCCATGTATTTTACTACCATAAGCGCCATCTTAAACGTGATGGCATCCTCAAAGGTACGAAGATCCAAATTGGTCATCTTCTGGATCTTGTCCAGTCTGTATACCAGAGTATTTCTGTGGATATACAGCTGTCTTGAAGTCTCTGAAACATTGAGGTTATTCTCAAAAAACTTGTTTATCGTAACTATAGTCTCATCATCGAAATCACCGGGCATCTGTCCGTCAAAAATCTCCCTGATAAACATCTTGCAGAGAGGCATAGGTAACTGGTAGATAAGTCTGCCGATACCAAGATTTGAATATGCTATGATATTTCTCTCGGTATAGAAAATCCTGCCTACATCAAGAGCCATCTTAGCTTCCTTGTATGAGCGGGAAACATCCTTGAGCTCATTAACTATGGTACCGTAGGATACACGTACCTTGGACATAGCCTCGGTATTGAGCATGTCAAGTACGACCTTGCCTGTCTTTTCCAGATCCTCGTAGGTGTCGTTCGGACGAAGCTCCTTTACGATGATGATGTTTTTCTCATCAACGGCTGTGATAAAGTCCTTTGACTTAGTGCCTGAAAACATGGTTCTCACGGTCTCCAGGGCCATATTGTCTTTCTCGACACTGGTCTCAACTATGAAAACAACACGCTTTGTCTCCACATCGATATGCAGCTTCTTAGCCCTGTTATAAATATCAACCAGGAGCAGATTGTCAAGCAGCAGGTTCTTTATGAAATTGTCCTTATCATATCTTTCCTTGTAGGCTACGATAAGGCTCTGTATCTGGAAGGTCACCATCCTGCCGACCATATATACATCATCTGAATCGCCCTTAACTACCAGGATATATTCAAGCTGGTGATCATCAAACACCTTAAAGAAATGTGTGTTCTGTAATGACTGGCTCTCAGCGGGTGAACCTATAAAGGTAGCCACTGCCGCTTCAAGATCGTCATTCTTATTGAGAGTAGAAGCCACTGACTTCCCCTCAGTATCCATAACACAAATATCTACTCTTGAAATCCCTTTAACCCCATCAATTATGTTTTGCAGAATCTGGTTTGATATCATACCCCGTCTACCTCTCTACCTATTGTAAGAAAACCTCCTCTTTGCTTCGGTTTTCTTTTTATTTTTTCTTTAAGCTTGCAAGTATTGCCTGGAAATCGTAATCTTCGAACTCTACGTCTCCGTCTTCATCGGAAAGGCACATAGAAACCTGCCACTCACCCGAACCTTCGATCCAGATAAGACCGTTCTTGTATCCGGCTAACTCTCCTGTATAGCCCTTCCACTTTTTGCCGTTTATCTCAATCTCTACGTCTTCAACATTCTGGTAGATGTCTCTTGACTCATAAATCTTTGAATCAACGGGATAATGAGCTATATCTACATATGCATTTGAGTAAAGCTTGCTGCCGAGCTCCTGTCCTTCTTCTGCCTCTACCTTATAGAATCTTAAATGATTCAAGGATAATACTGCGTCATTATTTAACTCTTTAACCGGAGAGTTAATCCAACCGCTCGGACACAAAGCGGTGAACTGTGAACACTCGTACTCCTGACCTTCAACCTCTTCAATACTCTTAGGTCCGCAAGCACTCAAAACGCCAATTGAGACTACCAAAGTTAATACCAATGCGATTTTTTTCAGCATTTCGTTAATCCCCCTCAGATTTTTGGGAACATCATCCCATTAGATTTTTAGCCACATAAGTTAATCCAACCATCAATATTCTATTAGATTCACCAATATGGCTACATTCAAAGTCATTTTAGCATATTATTTAAAATAAATCAATTTATTTTTGCAAAATAAAAACCCCGGACGGAAACCCGACCGGGGTAAATATTCAATAATGAATAGTCGCGCGATTAGTGTGTAATAACCTGCTCTGTTTCCTTATCGAAGATGTGAAGCTTGCTAAGATCCATAGCAACTCTGATCTGGTCGCCGGGACGAGCGGTTGTACGAGGATTAACACGAGCGGTAATCTCGTAGTTATCAACATCAAGATAAAGGAATACTTCGGCACCAAGAAGCTCGTATACACGAACGGTAACTTCTACGATACTCTCAGGTGAATTGCTGATGAACATTTCCTCATCCTTAATATCCTCAGGACGGATACCAAGAACAACGGTCTTTCCTTCATAACCTGCATCGATAAGCTTCTTAGCCTTGATCTCAGGAATGGTAATGGTTGTTGAACCAAATGTAAGAGTAACCTTGTTGCCCTCACGTCCAACGATTGAGTTGATGAAGTTCATCTGAGGTGATCCCATGAAACCTGCAACGAAGAGGTTGTTAGGAGCATCATAAAGGTTCTGAGGAGTATCAACCTGCTGGATAACACCGTCCTTCATAACAACGATACGGGTACCAAGTGTCATAGCCTCTGTCTGGTCATGTGTAACGTAGATGATGGTGGTCTCAAGTCTCTGATGGAGCTTTGAGATCTCAATTCTCATCTGTACACGAAGCTTAGCATCAAGGTTTGAAAGAGGCTCGTCCATAAGGAATACCTTAGGATTACGAACGATAGCACGACCCATGGCAACACGCTGACGCTGTCCACCTGAAAGAGCCTTAGGCTTACGGTCTAATAAGTGCTCGATATCAAGGATCTTAGCTGCCTCATGAACCAATTTATCGATTTCAGCCTTAGGAGTCTTACGAAGCTTAAGACCGAATGCCATGTTATCATAAACTGACATATGAGGATACAGAGCGTAGTTCTGGAAAACCATCGCGATATCTCTGTCCTTAGGCTCAACGTCGTTCATGAGCTTGTCGCCGATCCAAAGCTCGCCCTGAGAAATCTCCTCAAGACCTGCGATCATACGAAGTGTAGTAGACTTACCACATCCTGAAGGACCTACGAAGATGATGAACTCCTTATCTTCGATCTCAAGGTTGAAGTCCTTAACAGCTACGAAACCGTTAGGATATACCTTCTGAATGTTTTTAAGTGATAAACTTGCCATTTTAAATCCTCCCTAATTTAAGTTCTGATTCTTCATTCATAAAATAAATGTGTCAGAAACGCTTACTTGACTATTATACACATAATGATTGATAAATGCTATATCTGTTTTTACCAAAACTTAGCACTCATTTTTGGTAAAAATGACCAAAAAATGGCATTGAAGCAAGTTTCACTTTCCGTAGATTACGAATAATACTGTGGTTTCGGCGGCTACGACCCCCGAATCACCGCTTGGAACAAGCATTTCGCTGTATGCCGGTATGGCGGTACTCTCGGAAATCACCGTTCCTCCGGTCAGATCCACCAGTCCCTTACCTACCGCTGTACAGGCTCCCGAATAAAGCACTATCACTCCACCCTCGCCCGGAAGAAGCCTTTCCCCGCGTTCTATTGTCTTTTTCTCAAAGTTTTTCTGCACTTGGGTCGTATTTGTCCCGGTCTTTCCCTCAAGCTGGCTCAGTCTGTACTCCAGATAACTCAATGAGACTACCGGATCGTTCTGTGAGCCTGCGCCGCTCTTCGTAGCAGCTCCGACATACATTCCCGAGCCAAAGAAGATGCTGGCCAACACTACCGATCTTATAAGCACTATAATCTTTTTCTTCATATTTATCCTCACAGGTTCATTTCTCTTTATTCTTCAGGGATTATCTCTCTCAGTATCTCCCACACGCCCGTTATATCCGCAAAGCAGCTTTCGTTCCGCTTTATCACGGGTATTTCATATGTTTTTACATCCGCATCATTTATGTATGAGGTTAATCCTACAAAAGAATCCTCCTGGCCATGTGTAAGATTTGTTTCTTTTCCGTCTTTTTTCTGAAGCAGCTCTTTGCAGCCTAATGCAGTTACCCTTTCCACCGGAAAATCATCCGATATGTCTTCTTTTGAGAAGGCGCTGTAATAATCCACTTCCACTCCAAGCAGTTCACTGATTATCTTTCTGCCCGCATCAAAGGCCGATGCATTGCCATAATAGCTGTACAGTTCGCTAAGCCGCACTGTCTGGGGTACCAGGACATTGCCGTTTGCCAGTGACCTGTAGAGTGTGCCCGTCATGGTGTAGGTTATCTCCGGATCAAAATATAAAAACGATACTTTCATGCTGACCGTGTCAAATATCTGGACTGCCAGTTTTTCTATTTTGCCGGTTTCGTAGTTCACTGAATATATGAGGTTCATGGGACGGAGTTTTTCTACTATGCCTTCATTATTAACAAGTTTTTTTGACATATCGTCTTCTATTCCCTCCGGCTTGAACAGTCCGGCTTTTTCGGCCTGCTTCTCGGCGTCGGTGGTTATCTCGTCTGCCAGCAGCCGGGCGCCTTTATAGGCTCCGAGGC
>JAEEVK010000128.1 GCA_016287095.1 Lachnospiraceae bacterium | reverse complement strand
GAAGCAAGTATGCCACAAATTTAATTCCGTGTAAAACGGATATAAATCAGTGTAATTGGTATTAGCTTCTTGATTTCTGTTATTCTTAACAGGAACATTCAGTTTTTCCAAAACACTCCTTATGAATTTGCCGGCCGAGGCCCTTCCTCTGCCGGCTTTTCGCTAAATGTCATTTGGATTCCTTAGAAAGATAGCTTATGGATATTATGATACAGGCAGGAATAGAAAAGAGATCATTTGAACTTCCGCATAATGGCGGGCAAATATGGTGTGAACACCTGGATGGAATGGGTAAATTTGAGACTGAGGTTGTCGAGAAATTTACCGGAGATATAAGTTTTTTTTCACGACCTTCCGTTTCATCGTTCATGATAATAAACCTGGACAGAACCGATATTACAGAGCATATAACAGGAACGATCGTAACTAATATCTTGGAAATTGATAAAGTTTTCAGGAAAATTGCTTTTGTAGGAGTTGATATACGTTGGCGTAAGGCATTTGGCGATCTGAAAAGAAAAGGGATCGCTATAAAATTTCTTTCCGACTACGAGAAAGCAAAAGAATGGATGTTTTAATAAAAATAAACATGACATATAGATGGCATGTTAGGTCTGGTACGATATAAACGTAACTTAAGAGAATTCAATATTAAAAGGAGAACAAAAATGAAAAACAAAGCGTTACTCGTAATTGACCTTCAGAATGATATTACCAAGAATTACAAAAGGATCATAGAGCAGGTTAACACTGCGATTGATTGGGCGGCATCAAATGATATGCATGTAATCTATATCAAGCATTACAATCTGTCGGAAAAGACAAGAACATTTAAGCCGGATACCAAAGGTTCTGAACTGGTTCCTGAACTTAAGATCGCCTCAGAGAATGTTTTTGAAAAGTCAAAAGCCAGTGCGCTGACGAGTGAGGCTTTTGCGGAGTTTATCACGAAAAACAGAATAACAGAGTTTTACGTCATCGGTGCTGATGCAACGGCCTGCGTCAAGTCAACAAGCTATAATCTGGTAAAGGCGGGATACAAAGTGCATGTGATATCTGATTGTGTAACGAGCTATGATCTGAAAAAGCTGGATGAAATGTTTGCGTATTATGGCAGTAAGGGCTGCGATGTAAAAAAATTGGGAGATTATACAGATGGAGGAAATACAATATAAAAAATTAGATGCTGACTGTTTTAACACACATTCGCTGGATTCTTTTGTCCGCCATCAGGCTGTTACTGAGTGCTGGAGAGAGGTGGATAATAAATGGGTACTTGTGCCTAATCCTTTTGTCGAAAACTGGACAATAGAACAGTGCCGGGAGGTAGCTGGAGATATAGTGCAGCATATGAACCAGGATCAAACAGGCTTTGGTGCATTTGATGGCGAACGTATCATTGGCTTCGCAACCGTATCACACGACATATTTGGAGAATCAGCGAATTATGTGGAACTGGTCTGCTTTCAGGTTTCAGAGGAATATCGGCACCGGGGCATTGGAAGGAAGCTTTTTGCAATGGCATGTGGAGAGGCTCTACAGCTTGGAGCAGATAAACTGTACATATCGGGTCATTCCTCAAAAGAATCACAGACAGCTTACGCTGCACTTGGTTGTAAGCATGCAGAGGAGATTAATGAGATTTTGGCAGAGGCGGAACCATTTGACGTTCAGTTGGAATATATATTATAGAAGTGGAGTGAGACTTCAGAATGCAGAAAACATACTCCACAAAAGGACTTGCGAACATCGTTGGTGTTCATGTAAATACACTTCGCTTTTATGAGAAAATGATTCGAGATGCGGATCCAGAAGAACAAACTAATCAATCATTTTGGGATACATAATAAACTCTGGTATGAAGGAAGATATTACGGATCGTAATTTTGTACGAGGTGACAAACTATAAACAGTCAAGTGATTTTTGAAGATTTTTAGAATTAGTAAAAATGCGCATAACAAATAAACCATCTGAACACACCGTATTTCAGATGGTGCGCAGAGGCGGTTGTTGATGTCAGCGAAGAGCGGTTGCTACAAAGTCAGTATTCTGCCTCTCCAATGCAAAAATGACTCTGACCAATTTCTTTGTGACATGTGAAATTGCTACTCGATGTGGCTTTCCCTCGGAACGTTTCTTGGCATAGTAAGTAGCGAAGGTTACATCGAAACGGATCAATGGTAAGGCGCAGTTCATGAGAACATAGCGTAGTTGTGATGATCCACGTTTTACCATGCGCCCTTTATGGGACTCCGTTCCGGACTCATTAATTCCAGGCTCTAGACCTGCAAATGCAAGCATTTGTGCCGGTGATGAGAAGTTAGATATATCGCCGTATTCAGCATAAATCACAGCTGCGGATATGGGACCTATGCCAGGGATGGACATATAGTGAGGATGAACCTCTTCGATAAGCTCAGTTATCTGTGCTTCAAGAACAGAAATCTGATTGGCAGCTTCCTTATAAAGGGTTAACAGACACTTCAGTTCAGTATCGAAGATGGAGTTATTCACGCCTATAGTATTTGTTGCAAGTGTTTTCAACTCTATGAATTTTGGGGGCGTAAACTTGCCACGAGAAATACGTCTGAGGTTATCATACGAGGCAGAGTTCATATGAGCCATCTTTTCTGCGGAGCCATAGTTCTCAAGAAGGTATAAGGCCGTCTTACTGAAGCGTTCCTGAAAGAATGGTTTGAACTCTGGAAATGTATGATCTAGCACATTGGTAATCTTAACGATATAGAAAGAACGTTGACGAATAAGACGATCCCGCAAGCGAGTTAGTGACTTTAATGAGTAAGCATGATAAAATCCCTTTGAATGGGGTTTGTACTCTACGGTCATTAACCAACGGGCAATGGATTCGCAATCAACGGAATCTGTTTTTGTTCGCCTCAAAGAGGTAGACTTCTTGTACTCGCTGATGAGAACTGGATTTACTTCCATAAAGCTGTGGTGGGCTTTCTCGAGGAAGAGTTCAAGATTGAGGGCATAATGGGCTGTGGATTCAAACCCTATTCTTATGTCCTCAGGAGTTGATAGGGACTGGAGAGAAGTGAGCAGTTCGTTGAAACCATCCTTATCATTCTTAATGGTGAATTTGGCAACGATGCTCTGATCTGCCGCATTGATTATACAGCAGTCGTGTTTGTACTTTGAGATGTCTATTCCGACAAAGTACTGGGACATGGTAGTACCTCCTTAGATATAAGATTTGGCGCTGTTGTCTTCCACAGAGAATCCGGCTGTGTAATCACGTAAATAGAAACGTCGATGCGTTAACAAACTGATTAACAGTAATAGACGAAAAGCTGTGGTCTGAGTCACCTCGTACCAGTCAGAGCTGTAATTGAATAGACACAGATCCACAGCGCCTAAATTAATATATCAGACAGAGATTAGATTACCCAGTAGAATATGGGAGAAAGGAAAAAATCCAATCATCAGCTGATAATTGGATTATACGTGATTTAATGTATACTTCTGTGGCGCAGATTGCCATTAAATGGGGGATTTCAGAAAGGCAAGTAAGAGATTATTGTAAATCCGATAGAATACCGGGGGCTTTTTGTAATGGCGGTGTTTGGAATATTCCGGACGATGCAGAGAAACCGATAAGGCGGGCTTCAAAAAGATCGTCTTTATTAAAGGTTCTGCAAGATGAAATGGAGAGTAAAACAAAAGGCGGGATATATCATAAAACGCAAATAGAGCTTACATATAATTCTAATCATATAGAGGGCAGCAGATTATCACATGATCAGACGAGATATATTTATGAGACAAATACTATAGGATTTGAAAAAGACAAAGGGATTAATGTTGATGATATTATTGAAACTGTAAATCATTTTCGATGTGTAGATGAAATAATAAAGGAAGGTAAAAAGAAGCTTTCTGAAAAGTTGATTAAAAAGTTACATTATCTGTTAAAGTTTGGAACTACAGACAGCAGAAAATCCTGGTTTGCAGTTGGAGAATACAAGAGACTGGCTAATGAAGTTGCTGATATGGAAACTACCGATCCAAAGGATGTTTCAAAAGAAATGAAGAAATTGATAAAATGGTATGAAGAATTAGATGAAGTAGGATTAGATGAATTACTGGAGTTCCACGTACGTTTTGAAAGAATACATCCCTTTCAGGATGGTAACGGAAGAGTCGGCAGACTTCTGTTATTTAAAGAATGTTTACGGCACAATATAGTTCCATTCATTTATGAAGACGAGCTTAGATTTTATTACTATAGAGGATTAAAAGAATGGGATGATGAAAAGGGATTTTTGAGAGATACATCATTAACCTGTCAAGACAGATATAAAGCGTACATGGATTATTTCAGGATAAGGTATAAGAGCGAGAAAAACTCTGATGAGGTCTAGATATGTGAGCCGGAGATGCTCTTTATAGTAATTCAGTGAGAAAACCCCTTCCGACGTATGTCGGTTGTGGGATGAATCACCTTTTTGTATTTTCCAGATCTTACATATTTACGCTTGTGTTCGTCGGTACGCTGCCCTTCGATATATGACTTCACGGTATCCATAGAAACCGATCCCGTAGTCGCGCAAAAATAGCTCGCACTCCAAAAGGAATCTTTCCACAGATATTTTTTTACATGCTCAGAATATTTGGCACGCACTTCCTTGGAAAGCTGTGTTTTGAGCATATTGATAAGCTTTACCGGGGCGATATCCGGCGGCATTGATATAAGCAGATGCATATGGTCCTCATCTGTCTCGGCAGATATAAGAGTGCAGTTCATACGGTTACAGAGGTAATCAGCCAGATCCTTCATAAAATCACCGATCTCATCCCTGATCACTTTCTTCCGGTATCCGGTGACAAATATGATATGATACGTGAGCCTGTATACTGAATGTGAGCCTCTATTGTAATCGTCCATAATTTTCACCCCGCACGAACATGTGTTTGCATTGTGGCAGTTTTTGTGCTATAATATGAGTATAAATCATGGAGGCATAAAATACAACCGTGTATCGTACAAGGCAGTATCATATAAAAAAGAACAGCCGTCTGTATCCGTATTGTTCGGAGCTGTGCATAAAGTCAGCAGCTCTGTATAATCGTGCCAATTTCCTGATCCGGCAGTACGCAACAGCAGTCGATTCTTTTTGTGGGATGAAACCGCTGTATGATAATCAGATGAAAGTTTACAGGATGGTTAATGATATCCTTGCCGGGACTAAGTATCTTGGTGATAACAAGTGGCTGTCATATAATGCCATAGACCATGTTCTTAAAGTATCAAAGGACAGCGCATACTATGCTCTGCCAGCCCAGGCAAACCAGCAGGTACTGAAGATGCTGCTCAGGGACTATAAATCTTTCTTTGAAGCGATCAAGGCGTATAAGACAAAGCCTTCTGTCTTTACCGGCAGACCGAGATTGCCAAGGTATTGCAAAGAAAGCGGACTTAAGACGGCAGTCCTTACAAATCAGATCTGTACAATTAAGGATGATAAATACCTTAAGTTTCCGGGGACAAAGACAAGACTGAATCTCGGTATGTCCGTGGGTGACAGCAGGCTTAAGGAAGTAAGGATAAAACCGGAGGTAGAGCGGTTTGTCATAGATGTCGTGCTGGAAGTGAAGGATGTCGGCATATCCCCTGCAGATAATGATGTGATCCTGAAAAAACTAAGGGATATGGATCCGACAGAGGGTCTCCGGGTAATTGCAATAGATCCGGGCACTGAAAATATAGCAGCTGTTGTAAACAACTTCGGGGAAAGGCCGTTTGTAATAAAGGGCGGCATCATAAAGTCGCTAAACCGGTTGTATAATAAGGAGCTTGCACGCCTTTCAAGTGCCGCAATGCTGTGTAACGGGAGATACAGGACAAAACGGATGAATGAGCTTACCGGCAGACGGAACCGGCGCATCAAAGATATGTTTCACAAGATGAGCCGTCAGATAGCTGAATATGCCAAAGACAACCATGTCAACGTAGTGATAATGGGACACAACGTATTTCAGAAGCAGAAGATAGATACAGGACATGTCAATAACCAGAATTTTGTGCAGATACCGATGACGATATTTGCAGGCATGTTGAAATATAAACTGGCTGCTTACGGGATCTGTTTTGTGACTACAGAGGAAAGCTATACGTCCAGGGCGGATTTTTTGGCGCTCGACCCGATACCAGAATACAAGGAAGACGACAGGACAAAATACAGCTTTTCCGGAAAAAGGATCAAAAGAGGTCTGTACAGACACTATGACGGAACGATCACGAATGCTGACATCAATGGAGCAGCAAATATCTTAAGAAAAGTATTCCCAAAGGTAAACCGATGGGATAGACTAACTATTAAATGTCAAGACTGAAACGAAGTAATTAGATCAGATAGATAAGTACCTTGAAAACTGCATGACAAACAGAGCATCCGATAGGATGCCCCGACAGAAAAGGAAAGGGATGTCTTATGCTGCCCGATAAGGTTCGCCAGTAAGTTGCATTCGATAAATCATCCTGACAAGCTTCTTACAAGCATGTGAAATGGCAACATAGTAATGCTTGCCTTCCGCTCTCTTTTTGGCAAGATAAGCATTATAAATTGGATCCCAATTGCAGACGTATATTGTGGCATTGAACAGGGCATATCGCAGATAGCGAGAGCCACGTTTCTCCATATGGGCATAGGATGAAGTCATTTGTCCGGATTGATATGTAGAAGGAGATAGTCCTGCGTAGGCAAGTATCTGGTCTGCATTTTCAAAGCGTGAGAAATCGCCTATCTCTGCAAGGATCATGGCGCCCATTCGATTTTTAATTCCAGGAACAGTAGTGATTGGAGAGTTCAATGTTTCCATGATGGAATTGATTGCCGTTTCAATCTCGGTAATCTCTTCGGTTAGCACTTCAATGAGATAGATAGTGTGCTTTAGTTCCATGGATTTTGAGGGCATTACCGTTCCTACTGAAGAAATGGCGGCATCTCGGATGAGGATTGCTTCATCGCGTCCGTAATGCCCCTTGGACGCTTCATAGAGAAGATGTTTTAGGCGGGTCAGATGTGCTGTGGCAACAAATGAAGCTCCGGGGAACTCGGAGAGCAAAGCGTAAATGGTAGCCATGTGAAGTGAGGGAACCAGTTTTTCCAATTCAGGGAAAAGAATGCTGACAAGTCTGGAGACGGATGTTTTGAGCTTGGCACGCTCTTGGACCTTGTCGAACCGATATCTGGTGAGAGACTTTAATTCTTCGTTGTGGTATGATGTGTCTGAGTAGGGCTTGAGAGTCCTATCGGTCAATAGCATCATAGCAATCGAAGCAGCATCGACTTTATCCGTTTTAGTCTTTCTAAGGCTCTGACCTTTTCTGAAAAGATTTGTATGTAACGGGTTGATAACATAGCTGGCCAGGCCGTTATCAAGGAGCGAACGCAGAAGATTGAGATGATAATGTCCGGTA
>JAEEVK010000127.1 GCA_016287095.1 Lachnospiraceae bacterium | reverse complement strand
ACTTTTTTGTTTTATTGTAAATTTATCACAAATGACAAAACAAAATTTATGCTTGACAAGGTTTTTTCTGAGACTACAAAAGTGGTTATTTTTTGTGGATAAAGTGGATAAAATCGTTTATAAGTCAAAAACATACGAAAATAAGGCTATTTTTTGTGGATAACTTACGGTATGCTTTACAGATTTTATATAATTTATGGGTTGGGATATAAATTGATCATTAGACCGGTTTTGTGAAAATTGCACAATTTTGGAATTGTCAACAGGTTTTTTATTCTTTTAAATTATTAAATTATTGCTTAAAAATACAGATAAATTCAGACAACTATATCGCTCTTGATATAAAACGAAATGTCTATTATACAAGATTTTGTATGACATAGTTTGCAAAAATCACTTGACTATACAAGATTTATAAATGTCGTGATCATAAATCCTGATCAAGCAATGAAAATATCGTAAGAAATCATACCCAAATAGCAATATCTTATATATAAAAAGCAATAAACAATATTAACAATTTATAAAAAATACTTTACAAAACTGTGAACACGAGTGTATAATAGTACTTTGGTAGTTTATGCTTGTATGATTGAAACTTGTAGGGAAAAGGAGTTATCTTACATATGAGTGCAAGATTTCAATTGCGTCATGCAGCCGGGATATATTGGCTGCTGGATATGGAGCAGGAAATAGGAACGTATAAGAAGCCATTGCCAATGAATGAGGCAGGAGCAGAGATTTTTAAGCTGATGCAGGAGGGAAAGAATAGCCTGCAGATAGCAGAGATACTAGTGGGCAGATACAATTCAAAGCCTGAGGATGTGTTATCAGACATAGTAGGTTTTGAAATGCAGCTGAGAGATTTTGGATATGTACCGGAGAATAAGGCCTGATAATAGCGGCTTTAAGTTTTATGTGTACAAAATCCATGTATATTTCAAGGAGGCAGAGTGAACGTACTTCTTATAGGCGGATCAGGCAGCCTGATCAACAGCCTTATCATCAAATTCAAGAAAGAAGGACACAGGGTGTACCTTCTTACGGGTACCAGGCAGGACAAAGCACCTTATCAGAAGGTTTTTGAAAGATATGATTTCCCTTATGATTGTGCTTGCCTGAATGAGATTTTTGAAAGCATCAATATGGATCTTACCATATTCCTGGGTGCCTATGACACTAACTACAAGTGGAATCACGAAGAGGCGGATGCGGTACAATATTCATCAGGGCTCATGAACATACTTATGAGTTACGCTATGAAAAATAAGGGCAGGTTTGTATACCTTTCTTCAGACGAGGTATACAGTCTGGGCAGTGATGAGGACCTGACCGAAGATGATGCACCTACACCAATCGGTGTAAGAAACATGCTTCTTGCCCAGGCAGAAGAAATGTGTGAAAGCTACCGTTTAAGCCGCGAAAAAGATATTCTTACCCTTCGACTCGATCATGTTTATGTAATCCCCAAAAAGAGAAGTGAATGTCGTGACAAGTGCTCTAAGATGTGCCTTGAAGCTTTTGACGACAAGAAGATCACTGTAAATGAAAACAGCAGATTTGCTCTTCTGTATGAAACAGACGCAGTAGAGTTTATTTATCGTGTCGCTGTTGCGGATTTTCATGAGCACAGTCTTTACAATATTTCGTCCTGCAAGGAGGTTGCAGAACCTGAGGTAGCTGAGATTGTAAAACAGTATGCAGGCTCAGATACACAGATACTCAGCCTGCCGGGCGAGAAGAAGAGGATCGTCCTTTCGAATGAAAGGTTCATTAATGAATTCGGAAAACAGTATTACTGTAATGATGAAGGTATTATTAAACGTATAGTGAGAACCATGCAGCTTAATAAACCGGCATTTTACAGTGATGAGGAAAAGAAGAAAACTCTCCTGGAGAGAATATTCGACAGGGGAGGCTGGCTGCTTAAGGCTATGATACCTTTTGCGGAAAATCTTATCGCTTTTATTCCCTTCTTTATGCTAAATAACAGAGCAACAGACAGTAAGTATTTTGCCAGACTGGATTTCTATTTGCTGTATGTACTGCTTTTCGCTATAGTGTATGGACAGCAGCAGGCTGTATTCTCGGCAGTGCTTGCAACTATCGGATATTGCTTCAGACAGATGTATGGTCAGTCTGGATTTGAGCTGATGCTTGATACCAATACATATGTATGGATAGCTCAGATATTCATTCTGGGTCTGGTAGTCGGGTACATGCGTGATCAGATCACCAAGATGAGAAGAGAGAGTGTGGAAGAAAAAGAATTCCTAACCGGACAGCTAGGGGATATGAAGGATATAAACTCGAGTAATGTGCGTGTTAAGGATGCTTTGGAAACCCAGCTGGTAAACCAGAACGACTCGGTAGGAAAGATTTACAGTATTACTTCAGCACTGGATCAGCGAAGCCCGGAAGAGGTTTTGTTCTACGCCGCTGATATGCTCTCTACCCTGGTAAAGAGTAAGGATGTATGCATTTACAATGTTGTAAATGACAGTTATGCCCGCCTTTTCTCTGCTACATCTAAAAAAGCGAGAGTGCTGGGTAACTCGGTAAAATATAAAGAACAACTCGGAGATATGTACGAAGTTCTTATCAACAGGAAGGTATTCATCAACAGAAAGATGCAGGAAGGCCTACCGATGATGGCGAATATGATCTTTGATGATGATGGAAGACCTCTGATCATGCTTATGGTATGGACACTGCCTTGGGAGAATATGACTCTGGGACAGGCAAATCAGCTGGTAGTCATTTCTGCACTGATAAAGGGTGCGGTAGTACGCTCTACCAGATATCTGCAGGCTCTTCAGGAAAAGCGTTATATCGAAGGCACCAAGGTTCTTGAGCCCGAAGCCTTCGGACTTCTGCTCAATGCATTCCAGAATGCCGAAAAGAACGGCCTGGCAGAGTGCGTTCTTGTAAAGATCAATATGAGGGACGGAGAAAATTTAAAGAATGTCAGCGAAAGACTGTATGAGCACTTGAGACAAAGTGATATCATGGGAATTGCTGATGGTGGTTTAAGGGTGCTTCTGGCAAATACAAGCCGTAATGATGCTGACTTTGTACAGAAGAGATTTGATAAAATGGGCGTTGATTCAGAGATAGTGGAGGATGGTATAGTATGTCTACGACCGGACAGGGTATCCTGATAATAACCCTCATAGTCCTGAGTTTTATAGCAGCGGCACTGTATTACATCATAAATGTAATCATAAAGCTCAATAAAGAAAAGAGCATTTTGATCAAGACTTTGGTAATAGCGTTGTGCCCGGTAGTCGGAATAATATTTATAGGCCTTTCGTATCTGTGGTATAAGGTATTCATGTCTGCACCGGTTGATCTGGAAGATGTTATTTTCGGAAAGGATCACCCGAAATTTGAGACTAAGGCCGAGGAAGATAAGGAAAGAAATATGATTCCTTTGGAAGAGGCTATAGCGATTACGGAAAAACAGGACTTGCGAACACTTATGATGAGTGTGGTATCAAGCGATATAAAAAATTCGCTGGCTTCCATAACGTTGGCTTTGAACAGTGAAGATACAGAAACCGCACACTACGCTGCATCGGTACTTCAGGATGCACTAAATGAGTTCCGAACAACTGTTGATAAAGAGTATAAGGCGATCTTGGAGGATGATCCGGATAAATTCGAAAAGTGCAGAAACCTGATAGATTATATGGATCAGGTACTTTCTCAAAAGGTATTTATTGAGATGGAGCAGAGAAGTTATGTAGGTATCCTGGAGTCGGTAGGAGAGATTCTTTACAGGGGAGAGCCTGACAGTATAAGCTCCAATCAGTTTGAGACGATCAGCTTAAGGCTTCTTGGCATAGAGGATTATGAAAATTGTGAGAAATGGTGTGAACGATCCAGAATTCATTGTCCTTCAGCACTTTCGTCATATACCTGTCAATTAAAGCTGTTCTTCAGCCAGGGCAGGCGTGAAGATTTCTTCAGGGTTATAGAAGAACTTAAGGCGTCACCGATAGTTATTGACAAGGAAACATTGGAACTGATAAGGGTATTTAGTTAAGTAGAGGTAGCATAATGCTTTCTAAACGAGATTTTTTTGCTATTTTCCTGATGATGCTGACCTTGTTCTTTATTTTCCAGTTCTCTCTGGTTATGAAGGCACATGGAAATAACTTTGATGTAAACGAGCATGTTACCGAGGTAGAGCTTACAGCCTCCGATGTGCCCGTTACCGAGTCGGATAAAAAGGTTTGGTTTATCGGAGATATAGAAGGACCGGTAGGAGATGCGGTCCGTCAGTGGTGTACATATACAAGGCAGGAGCTTGAAGTTTTTTCGGAAATACCTGCTCCTACCGATAAAGAAGTTATAGAAGCTATTATATTTGACCCCAAAACTGTCGATATAAAAGGTAAGACATCAAAACTTCTTAAACTGGCAGAAATGAGATCCTGCATGATCTTTGGTGACCTGCCCGATGCTGAGTATATAGACAGTGACGAGGATTTAAAGACACTGTTAGGTATCACTAAGGTCGTGGACCCTGCAGTACATGTTGAAGGTGTCCAGATATTTAAAGGCTTCCTTTTTGGCGGAGAGACCGTATATGCCGCAAATAAAAAAATCCCTGAGGAAAGCCGGTTTGAGGATCTTGACCTGGATATAGCATGGTACGATACAGGTCTTGGCACCAAAACATATATAGTAGGGATTATGGATGAGGAACTGGTACATCCCTATGATTTCCCTAAGATGATATGGAGAAGCTATTATAACGGCACATTTATTTATGCAGTGAACGGTGATTATCTGCAGGGGATGATGGGAATCGGCTTCCTTGATGCGATGTTGTATGACACAAAGGCTTATTATATATATCCCGTGGTAAATGCTAACAGTATTGTATTTTCGGATTTTCCGTATCTTTCGGCGGAGAATTCGGAGAAACTGAAGTCAATCTATTCAAGAAATACAGAGACTTTTCAACGAGATATAGCATGGCCGGGTATAATTTCCATGGCAACCAGAAGTGAGTTCAGTATGACCTGCTTTATGTCGGACAGGTACGATTACACTCATGATGATGAGGTAAGCGGAGATGAGACCAGATTCTACTTGCAACAGATGAAGGAACTGGATGCGGAGGCCGGCAGATCGCTGGATTATGTAGGAAATATAAGTCTTGCTGACAAATCTAAGCTTAGCCGGGATTATTATGCAAGAGAAGGCTTAAATTATCAGTTCAGAAGTCTGTATCTCAAGGAATGGAAAGATGAATTAAAGCAAGTGCTTGAAGAACAGGAAACTGACATCAGAACGGTGGTTGCCGGTGTAAGAAAAAATAATCAGGCTATTTCATTCTGTTCTGAAAACGTAACACTGCAATATGCGACAAATAAAGCGAATGAGTATTCTTTTAAAAATGATCTTCTATACAAGAGCCTGCTTACTTCCCTTGGATATACAAATGTCCTTGTGGATATGAATCAGGTTATATGGCCTCAGACAGAGGACGATGAATGGCAGAACTATTTTGATCATGTATTCAGCTATGTAACCTCATACTGGTCCGACAGACTGATATTTGATGCAACTACCATATCGGAGAGCGATGCAAGGATCAGGAAGATGCTGAGCGTAAAATACGATGATGAGTATTCGGATGAGAATACCATAGTGCTGCATTCTGAGGGAGCTGATGAAAACTTTTTCGTACTCCGGCTTCATGATAACGAGATAGCGGGCATTTCCGATAACGCAGAATATACACTTATTGAAAATGATGCATATCTGCTTAAGGTTCATCCCGGAGATACCGTTATTACATTAAAGGAGTCCGCTAAGGTATATCATTACGATGGACCGTTTGACTGATCCATATAGTTGTTTACAGGTAAGGGAATGAGAAGATGAGAATTTGTATGGTTGCAGAAGGCTGCTATCCTTATGTGGTCGGTGGTGTTTCCGGCTGGATAAACAGTATGATAAAAGCCTTTCCACAGCATGAATTTGTTATATTATCCATAATAGCCGACAGAAGCCAGAGTGCAAAATTTGCATATGAGCTCCCTGAAAATGTTGTAGCTGTTTATGAATCGTACCTAAGTGACTATGACTGGGGTAAGAAGCCAAAGATAGGGACACGTACACATTTTAGTGAGAAATATTACAAGGCCCTTAGAAGTATAATCATAAATAAGGATCCTGACTGGGATAATGTATTTAAGCTTTTTGAAAAGGACTTTTCAATAGATGACCTGCTTATGGGTGCGGATTTTCTTCATATAGTACAGGAATTTTATGAGAGCAGTTATACCCAGATCAATTTTTCAGACTTCCTTTGGACTATGAGATCTATTTATCTGCCTCTGTTCCTGATACTGAAGACTCCGATACCTAAGGCTGATATATATCACTGTGTAGCTACCGGATATGCAGGAGTGCTCGGAGGTATGGCCAAATCCAGATACAAATGCGGCCTTATTGTTTCGGAACATGGTATATATGCCAGGGAGCGTGAGGAAGAGCTGATCAAGGCTACATGGGTTGCCGGGATATATAAGAATATCTGGATAGAACAGTTTAGAAAGATGGCTGTTTTGGCATATAATAAGGCCGATGCCGTTACTTGTCTGTACGGACACGCCAGAGAGCTGCAGATAGAGCTTGGCTGTAATGAAAGTAAAATAATGATCACGGCAAACGGTATAGATATGGCAAGGTTTGCAAATATCCCCGGTAAGACCGAAGAGGATGAACAGTATGTAAATATCGGTGCCGTGCTGCGTGTAACACCCATAAAGGATGTTAAAACCATGATCAGAGCATTCGCATTTGCAAAGCAGATCATGCCGAATCTCAAGCTATGGATAATGGGACCTACCGATGAGGATGAGCAGTATGCAAACGAGTGCTTTGAGATGGTAGAGATCATGAACCTAAGGGATGTAGTCTTTACCGGAAGGATAAATGTTACTGACTATCTGGGACGTATGGACCTTACGATACTTACCAGTATAAGCGAAGGTCAGCCTTTGACCATCCTTGAGGGATATGCCGCAAAGAAGCCGGTTATAGCTACGGATGTAGGAAACTGTGCAGGTCTGATATACGGTGAGGGAGACGACCAACTTGGTGATGCAGGTATACTTTGTCATATCATGAATACTGAGGAACTCGCCGAAGCTATGATCGATATGGCTAAATATCCGGAAAAGCGTATTAAGATGGGCGAAGTAGGATATGAGCGCTGCAAAGCCAAATATCAGTTAAAACAGATGCAGCAGACATATAAGGATCTATATAACAGGATATTCAAGTTTAATTTCCCTGACAGGGAATCAGAACTTGTTGCAGAAGTTAATGAGGAGAACTAATTATGGCCGGCATAGGCGTAAAGCTAAATAAGATTTACAGCAAAAATACTATTACGACAAACCTTGTCGGTTTTGGATACAGTACCATTATAACC
>JAEEVK010000126.1 GCA_016287095.1 Lachnospiraceae bacterium | reverse complement strand
ATGCGAATTATGACGAGGAACTTGCAGCAAAGCGGGCAGAGTGTGCCGAGAAATGCTTTGATTTTAACAGTGCCAGACCTTCGGATTTCGAGGGACAGAAAAATATCCTGGACACGATATTTGGTGAGATCAAAGGTGACTATTTTATCACTCAGCCTTTTCACTGCGACTATGGGACCAACATCACTCTCGGTGACAAGTTCTATTCAAACCATAATCTGACCATCTTAGATGGCGCTAAGGTCATTTTCGGAGATTATGTTTTTATCGCTCCTAACTGTGTGATCTCCACTGCTGGCCATGCTTTGGATGTGGAGCAGAGAAATAAGGGACTTGAAATAGCATTGCCGATCACAATAGGAAACAACGTATGGATCGGAGCAAATGTAACGATCCTTCCCGGCGTGACCATAGGAGACGATACGGTGATCGGGGCGGGAAGTGTTGTAAACAGGGATATACCTTCCGGTGTCGTTGCCGCAGGTAATCCGTGCCGCGTGATCCGCAAGATCACAGATGCGGATGAAGGGAAATATCCGGTGTACAGGGGATGACTGAAATGAGACAGCATACTGTTATTGATTTTTAATTCCAGAATAACGCGCAAGGGAGGATTGAATAATATGTTTTGGGATAAGATTTCACCTATATATGATCTTTTTGAGAACATATATAACGGTAAGGTGTATAGTGGAACAGGGAAAAAGGTTGCGGAGTTTATAGAGCCGACGGATACGGTGTTGGAATGCGCGTGCGGAACCGGAGCCATTAGCATATATATTGCACCAAAATGTAAGAGACTTATAGCTTCTGATTATGCTATGGGAATGCTCCGGCAGGCATCAAGGAAATGTCGTAAGTATCCGAATGTAACATTCAAAAAAGTGGATATCACAAATATAAAATGCAAGGATGAGCGATTTGATAAAGTGGTAGCAGGGAATGTGATACATCTTCTGCCTGAGCCTGAGAATGCATTACATGAATTGGAACGTGTTGTAAAACCGGGCGGTAAAATCATAATCCCGACCTATATCAATATGTCAAAGGGAACAGGAACAGCTGCGGTAAAGCTCATAACTCTTTTGGGAGCGGATTTCAAGAGACAGTTTGATCTTGATTCATACAAGAAATTCTTTGAAGAAAAGGGATACACGGATGTAGAGTATCATGTGGTTGACGGACGTATGCCCTGCGCTATAGCGGTGATCAATAAGACGGAGTAGACTGTTTTATTTTTAGTATAACTGACGAGGAGCATATGAATGATTATTCGAAAATATGAAGAAAAAGACATTAATAAGATGATAGAAATCTGGAATGAAGTTGTCGAGGATGGAATAGCGTTTCCTCAGGAAGATCTGCTTGACGATGTGTCAGGCCGGGAGTTTTTTGAATCGCAGAGTTATACTGGAGTCGCTGAAGACGATGGACAGATTGTTGGTTTATATATTTTGCATCCGAATAATGTCGGTAGATGTGGACATATTTGTAATGCAAGTTATGCAGTAAGTTCAAAGTGTCGAGGGTTGCATATTGGAGAGAAGCTGGTAATAGATTGTCTATCCAAAGGTAAAGAACTTGGCTTTCGGGTATTGCAGTTTAATGCTGTAGTTGAGAGCAATGTGCATGCGAGACATTTATATGAGCGATTAGGCTTTGTGCAGTTGGGAACGATACCGGGTGGATTCAGAATGAAAGACGGGCATTACGAGAATATCTGTCCATACTATCATACACTTTAACTTTCATGATAACCAAGAATCGGGAGATTTGTTGAAATATGTATTACCATGCTTCCCCTGTTGAAGGGATTAAACAATTAGAACCGAGGGTATCAGATCATCATATTCCGCTGGTTTATTTCTCGACGAAAAGAGAAAACACGCTCGTTTACCTTAGCAACGCTATACAGAAGTATTGCAAAGAAACAGGTTTCAATTACGATGGGATATGGAAAAAATGGGGACCATACGGTTTTACAAAAGATGGAATCCAGCAGCTGCAGGAGTATTATCCCAATGCGCTTGAAAAGACTTATAAAGGTGTCTCCGGATATATATACAGTGCAGAGAGTATTACAGATTCTGGTTTCGAGACCAAAATACCGAATGCTGCTTCCAGCAATGCACCGGTAACAGTAGTGGAGGCAGAATATGTTCCAGATGCATATGAAGCAATTCTTGAGGCAGAAGAAAAAGGGCTTATTGCAATCCTGAGATACGAAGAAATATCTGAGAAGATGAGGGACTGGATTAGGAAGACAATTCTGCAGGAATATCAAGAAAATGCAGACCATCCCGAATATCGACATTTTCTGAAGGGATTTTTCTCAAGTATTCTCGGAGAATAACTGGTTCTGGGGGACGGATGAAGTGATAGAGCGTTATCTCGGAAGTTAAAGCGGAAAAGCCACTGCATCTTTGTACAGCTTCTGAAGCGTTTTGATAAATGCCGTAAGGCTCTCGCGGCTATCCGTCTTGTGGGTGCAGAGGACGCAGTGGAAACACTCTGTACAGTCATAAGGAATCCATGCGAATTGCCCGCTGTGGTCGTTTAAGAATCCGGGAGCAAGGCAGATGCCTTTGCCGGATGCAATGTTTACATAAGTAGAGTCATGATCGGGGCTGTTAAAATATTCGATTTTCCCGGAGGAGATGAGCTTTTGCTGCACGTTTCTAAGGGCAGCCGGAGAACCGCCGCCTACCATGAGGGTGCGTCCGTAGATGTCTTCATCCGTGATGATGTTCTTTTTAGCCAGAGGATCGTTTTTATCGGCAATAAGGTAGATACCGGAATCAAAGAGCTTGTGGATGTTTATTCCCGGGATATGTTTAGTCTGTTCTATGAGTGCAAAGAGCACATCGGATTGTTCCTTCAAAAAACATTCCACACCGTTATCGTACTGAAACAGAGGAGTAACCTGGACACCGGGTTGCTCCTTTTCAAATATGCGGATAGCTTCGGGTAGAAAGTATATGGCTTGTCTGACCATCATGGAAACAGAGATGTTGTCAGTATATCTGGCACTGAAATTCTGCCCTTGCTCTATGGCGCGTTTCATATCCTCACGCATACCGGAAAGGTAGGTTACAAACTGCGCTCCGGCCGGAGTGAGTGCAGCTCCCTTGCCGTTTCTTTCAAATATCTTAAAACCTATCTCATCCTCAAGCAGTTTAACCTGATAGGAGAAAGTTGGCTGGCTGACGAATAAATTTTCGGCAGCACGGCTGAAGCTAAGAGTTCTTGCGAGTTCTATACAGTAATCTATCTGTTTTGTAGTCATTGCGTAATCTCCTTGAAATCAGATATTTAAATTTTAAATCAATTATAGAATATTTGAATTGGATTTTTCAAGTGTTTTATGCAATAATTTAATCACAAAAGCAAATGACACAGATTACGAAAACTATAACGGAGGATAATACGATGGCAAAAACATTGATAGCTTTTTTTTCAAGAGCAGATGAAAACTATTTTGGCGGAGCAATGAGATACGTAAAGGTTGGAAACACCGAGATAGTAGCAGGGTTCATGAATGAACTGATCGATGCGGATACCTTTAAGATCGAGATGAAGGATCCTTATTCACCGGTATATATGACCTGCATTGACGAAGCGAAGAAGGATAAGCAGAATAATGCCCGCCCTGAACTTGTGAATTACCCGGACGGTATCGAAGAATACGACACCATTGTTCTGGGATATCCGAACTACTGGGGAACCTTTCCCATGGCAGTCGCAACTTTTTTGGAAAGATATGATTTCACAGGCAAGACAATCCTTCCTCTTTGTACTAATGAGGGAAGCGGAATGGGATCCAGTGAGAGCGACGTAAAAAAGAGTGCCAAGGGAGCAACAGTAAAGCGCGGGCTTGCGATCACGGGTTCTAAGGCAGCTGATTCCAAGGACGCAGTAAAAAAATGGTTTGTAGCAAACGGACTGGTTTAAGAAGAAGGATGGTGACGGAGATGGATTACGAAAGAGGATATGTATTTGATCTGATGGAACAGGGCGGTCCCACGGATGTAAGGGAACCATACTTTAAGGATGCCGTGGATGAGATGATGAGAGCAAGGGTCCTCTGCGCAAAAGCGAATGCCTGTATGCCGGATGATCCATCTTATGTGGGATATCTGGAAGAACTCTTCGGAAGGAAACTTGATGATGTAAGGATCCTGACCCCCTTCATCTGTGACTTCGGAAATAAGGTGAAGTTTGGTAAAGGCGTTTTCATCAACCATTCAGCGATACTGTCTGCATCCGGCGGTATTGAATTTGAAGACGGATCCATGACAGCACCGGGACTTCGTATTGCAACTATCAACCATGATATGAATGAACGCCATGCCATCTATACCTACGGTAAGGTAGCGATCATGATACTGTTTATGATGACGGGATGTTTACTGATGTATGTATTAAATATGATAAGCAATAGATCCCCAATAAGGTGAATAAAATCGGAAGATAAAACAAGAGGAGGATAATTATCATGGAACCCAGCATAGATGAAAAACTTAAAGCTTGTATTGCATTATGCGAAGAAGGCGACCCGGAAATGTGCGCGTTTCTTGGGAAAGAGTTTTATTACGGATTGAACATACCGCAGGACCTTGACCGTGCCTTGCGATATCTGACTGTTGCTGCAGCGGATGGAGATGCCGTTTCACAGTTTACTTTAGGCTTTATGTACTGGTCGGGCAGAGGAACGGAGCCGGATATCGATAAAGCGTATGAACTGTTTCTTAAGGCAGCGGAACAAGAAGTTCCGGAAGCGATGTACAACGTTGCCAAGATCCTGCTCGCAAAGGATTTTGAAAAGAACAAAGATGAGGCAATAGAATGGCTGAAGCGATCGGCAAATGCCGGATATGATATGGCTTATGACATGTTATCCGATGTACTTAAATGAAAAGTCAATTAAACCAAATATGTACATGCGGGAACAGTGATGGAACGATAAATCGGAAAAATATCTAAAAGGGAAAATGAGAGTGGTGGCTTAAAAGAAATCTTATCCCACCGCTTTTTTTGCGGAACCTCCGCCAGCACATGCTCGTCTAATAAATATAGCGGCAGGGGAGGTGTGCAAATATGAAACATAAAGAGATCTTCATAATCCTGACAGTAATCATAATCATTTGCGGAATATTGTTCATACTTGGAAAATATGGTACATTTAACATAAAAGAGGACGGTATCTTTGGTCAACTGGGAATATTAACGGAGCAGGGAACAAAGGAATACTACGACCTAATACCCGAAAAGCTTGAGCAGAACACTGTGCTAAAAGACAATAAAAATGTAGTTTTCAGCTGTATATCATTTTACCTGAGCCCGTTTAGCAGCGAGGAAGAAATAAAAGAACTGGCTGAGGTGTTATATGACGTAAGCTGTGACGAAGATCTGTACCGTAGCCATGCCAATGTGGGAGTCTTCTGTTACAGTCATGCAATCGGCATAGATCTGCTGAAAAATCCAAGTAAATCTTGGATAGAAGAAGTAATAGCCGATTTTGTCAGTCTTCAGAATCATTATGCAAAAAACGCATACTCAAAATTCTACAATGAAATTGAGAAGTTTGATGCCCTGCATATCGCAGACTCAGGAGAATGGTATTTTGTACTAAGAGAAGACGAGTTCGACAGTGATTTCTCTGAAATGTCAAAAGCCCTGGATGAAATATGCGAACTTAACCCTATAGCAGATCAAGAGCACGGTCGGTACAGTTATGATTATTACAGAAAAAGTGACACCCATGAACCGGAATACATATATGCAGGGTTCACCGGTGACAGTGTCTCTATTTACAGAAACAGCTACAGACCGGAAAACAAGGTAAGCGAACGACTGCTTTTAGAGTCAAGGCTCATATATGAAGATATATTCCGAACCTTTATATACGATTATAAACCTATAAAGCCTGATTCGGCAGAAATCTATTACAGCGCATACATATGGGAAGAAAACGGCGAGTTAAACATGCAGATCACATGGGATGAGTGGGAAGAATATCTTAGTATGGAAAAACTGATCGACCACACCTATACCTTGTACGATGAGATAACTTCAGCAGCCTCATCAAATAATTGTTATAAGCTCGGGAAAATTAACATAAATGCCTGTTCACCGCATAAGTATAATGTTGAGAGGGACGAGGTGCGCGTCGAACTATATTTCCCAAATAAATCAACAAATCCTACAAAGTACGACAAAGAGAAATGGACAGAAGAACTAAGAAAACACCTTACAAGAGATGTAGAGATGGAACCGGTATAATAATAGAAATATATGAAAACAGAAAGATAGCAGGTTTCAATTGCGAAAGGCTGACCGAAGATCCGTGAAATGGATTTGAGGTCAGTTCTTTTTTTGAAAAAGGCATTTTGGGTTTGAAAACAAGATTTTGATTTGGTATAATAAATGCAATATGACAAGTCCTATGGTGATCTGGTAAAGAAGATGGGGATAGATAATGACCGAGTATAAGACAATTATAAATGGGATAGAAGTTAAGGCATTTTACAGTGATAAAGCTGTAAATGGTATTTTTATTCCTCTTCTTAAGAAACTGACTACCTTGCAGAATAAACTGAACAGAAGGATCCTTGCAATGCTGGCGGCTCCTCCGGGCACCGGTAAAAGCACACTTGCCGGTTTCCTAGAAAAGCTTTCAGCAGAGGTAGAAGGGATAAGCAGGGTACAGGCTATCGGTATGGATGGCTTTCATAGAAGACAGGAATACCTAGTAAGTCATAATACTTACAGGGATGGGAATGAGATCTCTATGGTGGACATCAAAGGTGCTCCTGTAACTTTTGATATTGATAAGCTTACTGAAAGCATCAGAAGGATCACTCTTGGAGAGAACTTCGGGTGGCCCGGATATGACAGGCTCTTGCATAACCCGGTTGAAGATGCGGTTTTTATCAAAGGTGACATAATCCTGCTTGAAGGCAATTATCTGCTCCTTGATGATGATGGATGGCGTGAACTTTCAAAGTACGCAGACTATACAATATCTTTAAGGGCTTCTGAAAATATGCTGCACAGCAGGCTGCTGGACAGAAAGATAAAGAGCGGGGCATCGCCAGAAAAGGCAGCTGCATTTGTGGACTTCAGTGATATGTACAACGTGCGGATATGCCTTGAGAAGACCATGAAGGCAGATCTTGAACTTATAGTAAATGATGATGGGGAAATAGTCTGTGAATGGTGAAATATAGAAAGTCGCGGTTGGAGGATAAGAGGAAATGACGGAGAGAGAAAATCAGGCGGAATCTAAAGGACCTGTAGAAGAAGAACAGTACAAAACCGGGATAATAATATTTTTAGATAAAGGCAGCATAAAAGTATCCGGGAGTATCAATCTTGGCTATATCGGTACATTTAGTGACTTTCAGATTGAGCTGGATGATACACTGGAAGATATCAGAGAATGGGATATTGTGACGGAAAACCTTGACGGGGATTGTTCGGATGATGAGCTAATCGGATTCTTAA
>JAEEVK010000125.1 GCA_016287095.1 Lachnospiraceae bacterium | reverse complement strand
TTATAAAAAGCATAGTCATTAATCGTTGTTACATTTTCAGGAATATATATTTCTTTTAAGTTAGAGCATTCACTAAAAGCATAAATATCAATCACCGTTACAGTATCAGGCAAATAAACTCTTTCAAGCTGCTCACAGTTAGCAAACATGCCGCAACTAATAACCTCTATCCCTTCAGGAATCCACACTTCTTTCAACCCGGTTTGTGAAAAAGCATGTTCTCCAATAATCTTTACCGTATCAGGTATATTTACTGCTTCAAGAGCATGGCACCCCCAAAAAGCATTGTTTCCGATTTTAGTCAAAGAAGAACTGAATTCCACATTTTTCAGTTTCTCATCCCAGGCAAACATATAATCCGGAATCTCAGTGATATTCTCAGGAAGCTTGCAGTATTGTAGCTTACGATTATCGGCCAGCATTGAATATCCTAAACTTTCCACAGTGTCCGGAATAGTGATGGTTTTGAAACCGCAGTTTCTGAAAGCCTCTCTCCCTATTGTTTTAAGTGAAGGAGTAAAAACTACGCTTTCAAGATTATAGCACTGTGCAAAAGCCCCATCTCCGATAGCTTCCACGGTGTCAGGCAGAATTACGGATTTTATGGTTTCCGTACCAATAAATGCTCTCTCTTTAATCTCCTTTATACCATAGGGTATAACCGCTTTCTCATCACTGGGAGTCTGCACTGTTTCTGAAGTATCAGTATTATCTTCTTCCTTATTATCTGTTTCTATAGATTCTGTTGAATCTAATTTCACCGAATCATTTATTGGTTCCGGTATTTCAGTCACTTCCGGTAATCCGATGTTTTCGATTTCTTCATCTATTTGCTCTTTTTCGTCTGGTTCATCACTTAAATACTCATTAATCACAGATGAAGCATCATCTTCAAGAGTATCATTTGTCTCGGTATTAACATCATCCTGAATGTCAGTATCTTCCTGAATATCCGTGACTTCCTGATTATCTGTATTATCACGGATACCATCATCGGTCTCGAAATCGATACCAGAATCAACAACACTAATATCTGTATCTAAAATATCACTACTCTTAGTTTCTATATCATTGTTAGTTTTATCTACGCTCTCTTTTTCTTTTGCTGAAGCCGGATCAGTCAGGAAACACAATGCGAATACCGTGCACCCTAAAATGATACATGCAATTACTATCTTCAACGGTTTCTTTATGCTGATAACCGCTTTTACTCTCTCCTTTACGCCGGTTTCACCGAATGCCACAGGACATACTGCAAGAATCCTATTATGTATGGAGCACACAAGCAGTGCCTCAGAGTATCCCGCTCTCTCCTGAGGTGTTAATTTTCCTGCTGCTCTTTCATCGCAAGCAAGCTCCAGATCCTTTGAAAAGCATATGAAGGCTATCCAAACAAAAGGATTAAACCAGTACACCATCAGCAGTACAAAACCCAACACCTTCCATAACTGATCAAAATGCTTAATGTGTGCATTTTCATGCTGTATGACATATTCTAAGGTTGACTCATCCATCCCCTCAGGTATGTAAAGCTTCGTACCAATAAGCCCCATGATAAAAGGAGACTTTATACCTTCACAGACATATATAGGGACTAAAGATTTGGTTTTCAGATTAAATGGGAGCTCCGCAGGAATTGAAATCCTGACACTTCGCTTGATACGTATTATACTGTATATAAAATAAGCAAGCATCAAACCACATCCGATAAGCCATATTATCATAATGGTTTCTGCTACATTTACAGTTTTTTCATTCTTCACATTATCTATATCATCAGTATCTTTATCTATCTGTGAATTATTATAAGCTCTATTTTCATTTTCAATTATATTCTCTTTACTTGGCAAACTATTACTGTTAAAAGAATCCAAGATATTTAAATTATCTGTGATACCATCTGTTTCTCCATCAGGAATTGTTTCAGAAAGTTTTGCTCCACTATAGTAATCTGTTTCATCTGTAATATTTTTCTCATCATTTTCTTTGAATATCACCTTAGAATACTCAGCCTGCAAACCACCTATATCAGGCACAAGTGAAAAGTTACTTTCGAGACCTATAGGCATAACAAGGCGTACTGCTACTATCAGCCATAGCACCAGGTTCACCCACTTAGGTAATTTCTTTAACAATGGTCTCAAAACCAGGATTATCAATATGATAAACCCGGCTATGATGCTTGAATCTATCAGCCACTTAAGAATCTGCTCCATAATTCAAACCTTTCTGTCATTCTAATTGTACCAACCTAAAGAATCTCAAATCTCACCTCAAAGATTTTTTATACTCATCTATCATGCTTTTTATCTCATCCACTTCCTTATCAGAAATCGATTTATCCGAAACAAAGGCAGCTAAAAATGCCGGGAGTGAACCACTGAAGTGCTCCTGTACGAACTGTCTGCTCTTTACACCGGCAAATTCTTCCTTAGACATTAAGGATGTAACCATACCGTTTTCATTTTTAAATAAACCTTTTTCACACAGTTTTCTAAGCACAGTAAAGGTAGTAGATTTATTCCATTCTAATCTTTCCTTGCATATATTTACCAGCTCCATTGACTTTATGGGTTCAAGTTCCCATATCATATTTGCAAACCTCTCCTGTACCTCGCCTAACTCTATCTTTTGCATAATTGCTCCTCTCATTCAACTTCTCTGACCTCACACCTACCAAGTGACACCGGCTTTATCAACAGCTCCAGTGCATCAATATAGTAATCCGTTTTTACCCGGATCACTGTTTTCTTCATTTTCTGGTTAACCATGCCGCTTGGTACTTTCCCTTCAAATATCAACTCACCGCAAGTTTTTCCTATAGCATAGCACCCTATCTTAGTCACTTTCTCAGGTATTGTCATCTTCTTGATATTATCACACTTGTTAAAGGCATACCCTGCAATCTTCTTACAGGTCTTAGGAAGTATTATTTCATTGATCACAGGCGTTATATCCTTCGTTCCTTCATATGTCACAAAAAGATATGACGGTATCGTCTTCACTTTAGTTTCGCTTAAATCAAGCTTAACTATATTCACTCCCATACATTCCGACTTTAGCTCTCTGACCGTAGACGGCAGTTTCACCTGTACTTTTGCTTTTATTCCGTCCTCTGAGAACGCTTTATATCCTATAGAGTATACCGAGTATTTCACATCCCCATCATAAACATACGCTTCCTGCTCATAACACTTATTGTCGTATTCCTTTAACAGTCTGGATTTTACAAGTTCTACCCTATGTTTTTTCTCATTTGTTATCTTATAAACCGAGCCCTCATATTCGAACTCACCCTCTTCTAAATCTGCATTGACACTTACTTGAGAATTAATCCGTCTTTCAAGATGAATATTGTCGGCTTTTACCATATAATATGACGGCACACTTAAAGCAGTGATCAATATACCCAACCTTATAAAATTTTTAACCATTTACTGTTCATCTCCATTTTTGATCACAAAACCATATATGGGCATCTTCAGCTATTACATTTCAATAACCTCGCATTTATCAATATTACGATGAACACTGTTACTATGCATATAGCTATGGTGTATAATATAAACACAGTCCCCGACTACAGCGGCATACATCCAGCATTCATCTGTACGTCCTGCTATCTCGACATCCGCCATAATGTTCCCCATCTTATCATATACCATGATCCGGTCAACTTCATCACCACCCCAATTAACATAAACGACTAGATATCCGTTTTGCATTTCAAATTCCAGATCCATAGGATCAAATGCATATGGCAATGAACCAAACACTGTCCAGATACCCTTTTTATCCTCTCTGATTATTTTGTTACTGAATTCCTCGTAATCAGGCTTTCCATTTTTTATATTTCCGGCTCTGTATACATATCCCTCTGTACGCCTTACATCATATTGTGGATAATCATCAGAAGCCCCCAGCTTTTTAAATTTCTTTCCTTTATATATGTATAGCGCATTATAATCATATGGCTCATTTTTTATACTGTGATCGATATTCTCATCATAATAGCCTATAAGAAGCTTGCCATTCCGTATCATAAGTCCGGCTCTTGCCATAGATGCCTTGACCTTCTTTATACATATCTTGTTACTGCCATCAAGGTCACATCGGTATATCTTTTTTCCTATAATGAAATTGCTATCCTTCTCATAATAGTTTTTCATATAAAAAACGTGATCTTTGTAAATAAATATCAGGTTCAAATTATCATACAGACCACCATATACTTTAGACGCGATCAGTTTTTTATCGCTTCCATCTGTTTTTATGGTATACAGACGATAATTATCAATATAATAAATGCGTTCCTTATACAGTCTAACCTGTCCGCTCCAACCATCACTAGCCAGTTTTATAGTTTTCCCGGTATTCAGATTTTTTGCATTTAATTTATAGTCTTTATCATTATAAAAGACAAAATCATCCACAAACTCAGGAGTATATACATCGCTCACGTACTCTTCCAGCTTATAGTCCTTTATTCTGATCCTGTAGATGTCCCTTTCAGCTTCGGCGCTCTTATAAAAATACAGATAGTCCCCGTATACATACCCATATACCGCCATATAAGCAGTCCAATAGGGATCAAGTCCACAGTTTTCAATAACTCTCTTCTTGATCTCCTCAGCATCAGCAGAACTTTTTGCTGTACCCGCACTTACTTTAACTCCATCCGGTAAAGCGAACGCACTAAAGATTAGTAACAGAAATAATACCAGAAAATATTTGACCTTCATTTTTTAATCACCCCAAACATCCCATAACACAATCTCGAAGATTTTCATCCTTTTATCAATAAAAATAAAGCATTGGTTTATTCATTCTAAACCTCTGCCTTATTTTACTCCGAATAAACCTCTTTGTCAAGGCTTAAACCGGACCATTATTTCAAACTCTTTGTGAACTTTTTGTTTCAAAACGTACGGTTCTTTTATGTCTTTTAACATAATATAATATTATATACAGTATGCTGCATACAATGGTAATGAAACCAGTCCATCTACCTGGCCAAAATTCAGTTCCGATAATCGGAATGCTCTAGTCGGCCGGTATGTGGCAATAAAGTTTTTAAGGCTTGTTGATTTTTTATGTCTGCCTGACTTTATCTCACAGGGCACTATACCATCCTTTTCATCTAGCACTACATCTATCTCCATGTTATCTGAAGGCTTATAATAGTAAAAATGTTTTCCTGATGCTGTGAATTGGGATATTACATAGTTTTCAACAACTGCTCCTTTGTATATATTATGTTCACTCGATAGAATATCTGACATTTTTAACCTGCATAAGTTCGATAACAGCCCCGGATCAGAGACATACAGTTTAAAACTGTCTTCATTTTCATAACCTTTCAAAGGTGCCGCTATAGTTTCTACACTATCCACCTTTATCACCATCCCCGCAACATCCAGCCAGTCTATAGACGAATAGTAATCCCGTTTATTTGCAGTATTTTTAACTTCTTTATATTTAAACTTTGGATTTTCCTTTGCAAGTTGTCTTGGGATACTATTATATACCTCAGATATTTTCAGGCTCTCAGCTGCACTTTTTACATGCTTGCTCATATCAGCCAGGTAGGCCATCCTCAAGTTTTCAAACATTTCTGAAGATACATTCATAACATTTTTTGTCTTTATATATTCATCAACAATCCTTGGCATTCCCCCTATAAAAAGATAGTCATGATATATACTTAATGCTTTAGAATGAATGGCTTCCGGCATCTTATTTAACGATATATAGTGTTCACGGATCATATCCCTCAGAGCATCAGAGCCGCATGCCAATAAGAACTCTTCAAAATCCAACGGGTACATATGCTTTATTATTACTTTACCTACAGGAAACGAACCTTCAAACCTATTGAGCTTGACACCCAAGAGACTTCCTGCGCATATGATGCGGTAGTTTTCTTCCGCTTCGCAAAAGTACTTCAAGGAAGTAATAGCCCTCTCACAGAGCTGTATCTCATCGAAGAAAATGGCAGTCTCCTCTGTAATCGTTCTGTCGATAAGTATGCTAAGTGATTTCAAAATGTCCTTTGGTGACAACGAGCCCTCAAAAATCGACGAGTAATCATTTCTCTCCTCAAAGTTGATATATACATAATCTGAATATGTTTGCTTGCAAAACTCCTTTATCAGCCAGGTTTTGCCCACCTGTCTGGCTCCAATAACCAAAAGCGGTTCTTTGTCTTTATCCTGCTCCCATTGCTGTAATTGAGTGATAAATTTTCTAAACATGATATTTACCTCCCACCATTCTTTAGGGAGATTATATCATTGTTTCTTTTTAAAATCAAGAAAAAAGATGAAAACTTTCAATTTTTTCCGAGTTTTTTCATGAAGATTTTCATCTTTTTCTGCATTTTTTAATGGTATTTTTCATTTTTTACATATTCTAATTATTTATATTTGTCGCACGTCAAATATTGGTAAATATTCAATCATAAGGTTTCCTCTTCCGATCACTGCCTTTGCGTATTTAAGGCAGGGCTTTCGCCCTGCCTTCATCAAACCATTATTCGTAAATCTGTCCATCGACTTCAATTGTAACCTTTTCGTTGTCTCCAAGGATGAAGCCATAATTAAAAGTAGATATCCAATCTCCCTTTATAGAATCCCTTCCGCCGCTACCAAGATTATGAAAATCTTCTCCATCTACTGAAACTTCCCATGTAAAGTCACGACCATATACACCGCCAACCCTTTTCCACATAAAATTAACTACTGTTCCATTTTCCCTCCTTATGCTAAAATCCTTTAAGGTACAATCATTCACATTGTATATTATTGTCATATCCATTCTTCCGATAGTCATCTTGGCATTATTTATCCAAATAACCTGAGGCTCAGATGTGATACTCTCTACTCTGCTCAAATCATATTTTTGAAGCAACTCCATCAACTCTGGCTGTACATAATCCATATCAAAATTTCGTACAGGACGATTTTCAAGCCCTGTTTCATCATCTTTTTCAAATGAGTATGTTAGTAGTTCTTTAGCTTCAACCTTAGCCTCAAGTTCTCCTATCTCATTTTTCAACTCATCAAACTGCTCTTTATTTAATAGCATAAAACAAAATGGTTTATCTTTATATTTTTCTACATAATCTTCACTAAGATCAACTCTGGAAAATTTGACATACATATTATTCTCGTCCAACATAATATGCAAATTATCAGAATATAATGTAATTAAATATGCCTCATCTCCATCTAAATTTAGAAAATCAGAAAAAGTATGCCTTATCAGAGTAATGTTTTTTGACAACTGACTTCGTACATCTATTCCTCTTTTTTCTTTTGAAGCATTTATCAATATATTCTGCTTGTTCATAGGCTTTTCATCCAGGTCCCAAAAACTAAAACTTAAATAACCTTGACCTACTGCTTCTTCATAGCTTGATCCCTCATAAACCACCTTATGATTACCGAAAATGTATTCTTTTCCTACTTCTGTATATACCTGTTCAAACTCCTTGTCACTATTCTTAAACAAATAGTCCTTAAGTGGTGATGCTGTCATAGCCCATACCACGCCT
>JAEEVK010000124.1 GCA_016287095.1 Lachnospiraceae bacterium | reverse complement strand
TCCGTCCTCGTGAGCATAGTTAATGATTATGTAGAAAACGTGACCGTCCTTTGTAGTTACCGCAGTAAAGAGCAGCTCTGTACTTGAATATATTACTTTATAAGCCTTAGAATCTATGAGTTCAGCATTACCGTCTGTATCATAATAAGGATCGTTATAGTAATCATTGGGAGTTTTCTTTTCATTTTCCTTCTGTTCTTCTACTCTTTCAAGTATTTCCTCCTGATAATCGTCTTTGATTTTCTGCCAATCCGGTTCAGTTGTCGGTTCAGACGAAGAATTATTCGATATTATGTCTGATACGGTTGTCTGAGCTGAACTAACAGTTGTCGGCTCTTCCGGGGCAGCTGAACTAATTAATGGAGTAGTGCTTAATGAAAGAACTAATGCAGCGGATATTGTGGCTGATAATTTCTTAATGTTCATTACTTATTCTCTCCTTTAGAAAACATTTCTTTAAGTTCATCGGCTGAGATTCCTTCTTCTTTCATTATCTTACTAACCATAATAAGATCGCTGACATCAGAAGCAGAAACTTCATTTTTGATCTTGTGGAGCAGCATATCATCATTGAGTTGTACATTCTTTGCTTTTAATTCCTTAACTTCATTTTTTAGCTCTTTTATTTTCGCCTCCTTTTGGCGGATTTTTTCTTCATTCTGAGCAATGAGCTTTTCATATTCATTTGATCTCATATTATTACTCCTTATCTTCTTTAATTATTATTTGCCAGAGATAAAATTATCTCCGGATCTATTACACTTTTTTGATAGTCCATAAAATCGAATATTGTAATATTCAGGTAATCATAACCGGTATTATTATTTATCAATGATACGAACCCTTGGTCAAAGAATGGTGGAGAAAGATTCTTCTTATATTGCATTTCCTGCCTTTTATTGTTGGTGTGCGTTATAACCTGACCTTTTTTAAACTCCTGACCGACACTTAATCCGGCTGTATTGACATTTACATAAACAATGACCGGATCCAAGTATATATCACGCTGCTTAGCAAATCCGTGAAATACGATAAAATTTTCACCTATATCGGTTATCTCTCCGCTGACCATAGCATAGACGTTTGAACCGCTGTTTTGTATAATACTCATTCCTGAGTGTTCCTTATCGTTCAGATTGAAATCACAGTCGGCTTCATTCCATTCTTTCATTTCATAGCCGAAACCGTGAAGAATATATCCTTTTTCAAGTAAATCTAAATAACCATAGTACACAGGTGATATGCCGACCTGATGCATACCATAATATTGAGGTTCTGTATCAGGGGATAGTGTCAAGTAGTAATTGTATAAAGCTTCACCATCTTCAAGACTGAGCAGCGAATCACGGATACAATCATCAAACGACTTCTTTCTGTTGATGGTATAATATAGCGTACATTCATTGATTCTGTCATAGTAGTGCATTATACTGAACCAGTTCTCATCCTGAATAACATAGTAATATGGAATAAAACTACCATCATCACGGGTTATTCCGTAGTGACATTCCTCGCCATCGTACCATCCTTTATGCTCTTGTCCGGCAGGCTCTCTGATTGTACAGTACTGATCTTGTAAATACCAACCGGTAGCAGCGTATTCCTTGTTATAGTTCAGTATCTCGCCGTTATAAGCATTGAAGTATAGCGTTTCTCCATTTTCAAGATATTCCTGAACCGGCTCGGGCAATGCCCCCGGATACTTTACGTTAACAAATCCGTGTGAACCGTCCCAATAACAACCGTCATACAGATAATATCCTGAATACTCATAGTTGTTTCTTTCTTCCCAATGCGAAGAATTATCATATACTGATTTAAATTCGTACTCCGCTGCAAAAAGAGCATCAATAGCTGCTTTTGATTCATCGTCAAAATCCCAGTTCTTAACAGCTCCGTCATCATCCTTTGTGAACAGATAAGCACACATAAAAGAGTAGAACTTATGCTTGTCAAAGTCATAGGTTGTGTCGCTGTGCAGTCTGTTTGAATTACCAAATATAAATCTTTTTGGATCGTCAGAATAATCTGACGGAATATTCAGCTCAGAGATCCTGTCTTTCCATTCATCCGGAACGGTCAGAACGTACTTGTTCATATTATAGGCAAGTTCCTGATAATAATCAGAAGCCATTGTGAGGTCGCTTTCACTTGCACCATAATATGCTGTGATAAAATTGAAATTATCTGGATTTGCAAATATTCCCACACAAGCAGTTAATATAAGCGGCATAATTATAATAGGCATTAGTACGCCAATTACGACTAATCCGAATTTTGAAGCTTTTTTTCTGCGAGCAGCTCTTTTCGCTTTTTTAGCTGCATACTCCCGGTACACTCTCTGAGCATTAACATTAGCCTGACTTTTCTTCGGAGCTTTTCGTTTCTTTTTAGCGGATTTCTTATGATAAGATTCTTCTCGCTTGCTATATTTCTTCAGCTTTTTATTGAGCCTTTTGTCTTTATTATTGCGTTTTTTCAGTTGCCTGCGTCCAAGAGTGCTTATCTTATCGACCGCCATAACCGCATCGTTATCCGCAGCACCATTCTTCATCGCCTGATTTCTGAATGTAGAACGCAGATTTGCTGAAAGAGCGAGAGTAGCTTTTGAAGCTAAAGAACGATTTTTCAGCTTATATAGCTTTAATTGTGCGAGATTCTTCTTATTATGCAGCTTTGAAAGCTTTCCGTTGATCTTCTCGATAGCAAGGTCGGCTTTATAGCTTTTATCGTACTTTGAAAGTAAGTGTAGCTTTTTCTTTTTTGTGAGAACATACTTTACATTGTCGCTCTGAGCCTTAGTTCTGCCTGTTTTCTTTTTGAAGCGATCTGTTATAATAGCTGATTTGATAAACTGCTTGTTCTGCAATTTTACGAAGTGCTTATCAGCCTTTTCGTTTTTTGCTGTTATATGCAAGCGTTTATTCAGATCTCTCATTAATGGCTTATAATGCCTTTTTTCGCTAATATGACGAGCAAGACCTTTGCTTGCTGCTGCCGTGTTTGCTATTATCAGCACTCCGGCTTTGTCAGCATCGCCCTGAGCATCTTGTCTGACTTTTGAATCAAGTGCAGCTTTTGACCGTTGCTGTACATTATCTTTTATGTGTAGTAGTCCTGTTTCCGCAGCCAGACCAGTTCTGAAAGCTCCTTCTGTTCCAACAGATGCAGCTTTATATACAGCACTTCCTGTGTGCTTGAGGGTGTTGGTAACTGTCTGACCGGCTCTTGTTTCTGTTACCTTATTGGCAGCATTTATAATATTGCTGCCAAAAGAAGTATGTGCTGCATATCTTGCAGCGTAGTGTACAGCCTTTCCCGGATAAGAGTGAGCTACAATATGAGGTATAGTTTTCAATCCACTTACATCGGAGTGAAGATTGTTCCTTCGGAAACTATCGACCTTATGAAGAACTCCTCGCTGATGCGTACCGTGTCCGGAGCTTTCAGCAATGCGGAAACCTTGCTTATAGACTATATTTCCGTTTTCGTCAGTAGTTCTTTTTATGTGATATTGCAGCTCATACGGCTTAGTTGCCTTGTTATAGGCTTTTTTCAGAATATTTGGCTCTTTTGTATCATAAATATGTTCTTTTCTGTTTTGATAGTGTAAATACTTGTTTTCAGCTTTTTGAAGCCGATTATTCGTGTTTTCGATGAATTGTCTGCGAGAGTGAAGCTTATGCAGCGTTTTTTTGCTTAAATCCATCTATATCACCGCCTATTCGCCTAATCGAGTAGTCATAAGCTTGTACATCTTGGTGTCAGATTCGATATGGTCTGTGAATGGCAGCTTTACATTGTTATATATGATAATACCGCTGCCCGGTTCAACATTAGTAACGTATTTGAGCTGACTTTCGGATAAATGCAGCTTTTCCGCAAGTATCTCCCGGTCACCGGCACTCTGATTCAGGAGATATATGAAGTCGGAATTATCGAAGATATTCTCAATCTCAGAAGAACTGAGCAGATCCTTTACGTTCTGAGTGATACCTGTCGGAATACCGCCCCATTTTCTGAATCTCTTCCAAATTTCAGCACTATATTTCGCAGTTTGTATTTCTTTTAGCAGTAAATGGAACTCATCAATATAGTATCTGGTTGATTTTGCCATAGAACGATTAGTTGAAACTCTGTTCCATACCATTTCCTGAACTATGAGCATACCGACTTTTTTTAACTGTGTTCCGAGCTTCTTAATATCAAAGCATACTATTCGGTTACTAAGGTTTACATTTGAAGTGTGATTGAAAACATTATGCGAACCGTTTACATAGAGATCAAGAGAAGTAGCTACACGGGCAGCAACGTCACCGGCATTACAAAGTTCGTTATAGAGGTCTTGCAGAACCGGCATATTCTCCGGTATTGGATTTTTGGCGAACTGAGTGTATATTGATCTTACACACTTATCAATGACCGACCTCTCAGTAGGTTCAAGTCCCATTCCTCCGATAATAATCTCACAGAGCGATATTATAAAATCTGACTTAATTGCAATAGGATCTCCTTCTTGGCTGTCAAGCTCAATATCCATAGGATTGATGTGCTGTTGACTATCTGAGGATATTTCAATAACTTGTCCGTCAAGAGCTGATACAAGGGGAAAGTATTCTCCTTCAGGATCACAGATAATAATATCGTCCTCTGTTTTCAGAAAAACGTCTATTATCTCACGTTTTGTAGCCATTGACTTACCACCGCCGGGAGTTCCGAGGAACAGTCCGTTAGGGTTTTTAAGCTTTTTTCTATCACACATTATCATATTGTGGGACAGAGCGTTAAGTCCGTAGTATGTGCCTTTTTCAAAAAGTTCTCTTGTGGTGAACGGAAAAAACGCAGCTGTTGCCGAAGTTGTGATGATACGGCTTATCTCAACTGTATTACTGCCGAGAATCAGAGAAGAACCGAGAGCTTCTTCCTGTTGGTGGTCAAGCGGTATCATTTTGCAGTTATTCTTAGTAGCAATTCTTTTAAGACGTTCGATCTGGAGGTTCAGCTCCTTATTTGTCTGAGCATAGTGACGTATAGTAAGTGTTATGATGAATAATCGCTCGTCTTTTGAGTTAAGATCTTCAAGCATTGATTTCAGTTCGTCTATGTACATAGGTATCTGCGGAGGCAGAATATCTGTATCATAGCCGGAACGAGCTGCTTTTTTCTGTTCATCAATCTTCATCGCTTCAACAGCCGTGAGCTTCAAGCGTATGAATTTGAGTGCTTCTGATTGGTCGTATGGCTTTATATGAATGTTTACGCAGAATAGCTCGTCAGATTCAAATAGTTCATTGAGTATTCTGTCCGATAATTCTCCGGCGAGAATCTGAATGTAGCTAACCTTACCTTTGGCATTTCCTATATCAAAGTTCTGCTTTCTGAACTTTATCGAAGGTGGAGCTATGAAGTCTTTGGTTGACATTCCTGTGGCAGCTCTGTACTTCCAGTCGAAAAGGAATTCATCATCGCTGAAAGGATTCAGAGACTTATGCAGCACCCTCAGACGTTCTTCACCGTCAAGAGCAATTGCAGGAACGTCCATAGCCTTGAATTGATTAATTATTTCAGTAGCTATACTGTCAAGTCGGGTTTTAGCTCTTTTATAGTTGCTTGCTTCTGTACCAAAAGTCAGGTACTTGAAAACTGTTTTTCCGTTATTACCTTCAACAAGCTGCTTTTTGAGCATATCGGCATATTCGGTTCTTATGTCATTGAAATTATCGTTCTGCTCTGGAATATCAATTTCCTTGAGCAATGTATTTATATCAATCGTCTGATTCTCAAAAGTGAGCTGAAAACGACATTTTTCATCGAAATAGTTAAGGATACGGCAGTAATCATCAAATATCTTACCGGCACTATCATAATCCACTAATTGATAGTCTATATCTGAAAACCTTATAGTTTTAGTATAGTAATTCTCTGATACCTGACATATACCGTCTTTGAACATTTCAAGATATGGAATAGTAGTCTGTACAGAATAGGTCTTTTTCAGCAGCTGATTCAGACGTGCTTCAACTTGTTTGCGTTCACTTTTGGATAAAGTCGTCTTTACTGCCGGTTCTTTATTTTTTCTTTTTTTCATTGATAACTCCTCCGGTAAGTAGTTTTCTGAGTCTGTCAATTTCTATCTGCTTTTCTATCTGCTCATATACATTTTCACTCTTGTACGTTCGTGTTTTCGGTCTTTTAAGAAATTTGATCATAGCCTTGATGTATTTTTCAAATGTAAGACCGTTTTTCTTATAAATACCGCAAATAATGGCAGGTGCAGCAGCGAATCCCATACATATGACTCCGATCTCTATACCATACTTTCTTGTGAGAAAGAATACCGGGATTCCGATTAAGAATCCTATTCCGAAGCAAAGGCATTGCCTTTTCGTAAGGTTGAACATAAACTTTTCTCTAATATCATCCAGATCTTTTGGAATTCTGATGTATTGTGCCATTGCTGCACCTCCTTAATGTGCATTGAAGATAGATTTTGAAATTGATGATGATTTAAAAATTGTGAAACAAAGAGCAACTGCCCAAACTATACAGTTTACCATACTCAGGTACATCTTGGTTGTATCCTTACTGTTATCTATCAGATCTTGAACAGAGGAAACGAACATAGCTTGGAATACACCTAAAGCAACTACAATAAATAATCCCTGAAATGCAAGTGCCATTAGATTTCTTAGCCAGTTCGTACCGATAGTGCCCCATTCTTTATTCATAAAGGTACTCATAGGTATAGGGGCAACTGCTATGTACATAAATGCTTCAATAAGTCGTGAAATAACTACAAGCATTACAATAACAAGAGATACGAGCATTACTAAAAACATCACAAATGAAAACATCAGGAAAACAATAAGTACGCCCCAATCTGCTTTGTGTTCATCAAGCAGCATATTGTAAATCTGATCTGCGACAGTATTAACATCTAAATCAAGCATATCCTTATTCGTGACTTGCTCTAAAGCTCCTATTGTTATGTCGTTTCCAAGAGAAAATATACCTATAATTATATCTGTGGTATGAGAAATTAGAATAATACCACATAGGGCTTTAAAAATCCATTTAAAAAATATCGCCGTATCAAATTCCCGGAAGTTATTTCCTTCCATTACCATATTCAATAGTTCATATAGAAGAATGATAACAAGTATCATTCCTCCAATCGGTGCTACAACATTTGTACATATAACATATACAATATTCCAGACTGATGAATTGTAATCATTCGGCATAGTAGTAAGTTCGCCACCAATAGTGCTACCATCATCAATCTTCATACCGGCTTTGAACAAGCTCAATGATTCCTGAATCATTGAAGAAGCTCCTCCGGCAAGCATTTTTGTAATAGCTGTTTCTATCGCATCGACTATACCATCTACAATATCATCTATTTTATCGCCTAAACCCAATATTTTCTCCTCCTTTCGGAGAGCTGCTGTATCAGGCTATACAGCAGCTCTTATTACTGTTATATTTACTGAACAGCGGAGGACATCATACCCTCAAGTTCAGGTACAAGAGCAATTGCGAGGATTATCAGAGCTATGCCAGCCATAAGCTGTTTCA
>JAEEVK010000022.1 GCA_016287095.1 Lachnospiraceae bacterium | reverse complement strand
TGCGGGCGACAAGTATGCCGGATTCGATCAGGCGATAAACGGTGCTTTCGCTTACCATGATGGAGTCCTTGTTGTTAATACAGATATGGTGCGGGGACTGGCTCTGCTTGACAAGGGGAGAGATGATCCCGTCGAGATGCCTGATATCTTCTTCGGACCAGGACAAGCCGGAACGGGATTCGGATAAGGTCTCAAGGTATTTCTTATGGGCGGAATCAGCGTAATAGTATCGCTTTTCAAGGGTGCAGTCACTATGGCGGCCAGAGCAGCCGTTGCAGACATAAGGAGGTTTGAGGAGTTTAGGACAGATTACCTCAACGAAATCCTTACAGTTCGAATTGCATGCAGGACAGTTGGAGCATTTTTTGTAGTGGCGGTCAGGTTTGCAGGTCGCACAGACATGAAGCTTATTACAAGTTGAGCGGTGCAGACAGGCATTGAATTTAACAAAACGGTAACCGGTCTTTAAAAAAGTAAGGTGGCTGCGGATCTCTTTTGAGATGGTTGAGGGGTCTTTATCAAGTGCGGCACCTATTTCGGTAAAAGATAATTTACGAGAGAGCATATCCTGGATAGAGGAACGCTGTTCTGCAGTAAGATGTTTTTGATTAGCCATGTAATTACCTCCTGCCACCAGGACACTACATTACTAATAATAACATACAATGATTAATCAGAGTAAATTCCAGATAAAGCTTTTTCAAACTAAATTCCAGTCAAACTGGAATTTAAAATGAAAATTAATTTTATTAAAAAATTTAATAAAAAATTTGGAACCGGCCTGATTTTTGTATCGTCTAATCTTTGAAATGCTTATTTATTCGCGTTTTAATGGCAAAAAATAAAACCATTCAACTTACAGGAGGTATGTATGAAAGCAAGATTTTTGGCAGCATTTATGGCAATTGTACTTGTATTTTCAACATTTACAGGATTTGTTCCGGTAGAGGCTGAAAATGCACTTACTGAGGAGAAGATGAAGGAAGTCCTGATCGAGGTCAAAGGAAAACTTGATATCCCGGACGAATTCACAGAGTTTGATTACAGCTATAATGAGCGTACAGGAAACGGACGTTTCTATTTTAACTGGGGCACTGAGGACGGTACTGAAAGCATCAGTGTAAATGCGGACGGTGATGCAAGGATCTGGAGCTACAGCAGATATACAAATAAATCCGATGCTTCGGACAATAGCATATTACCTACTTATATCGGTGAAGAGCTTATACCCAAGGCAGAGGAGTGGATCTGCCAGGCTGAGCCCGATCTTAAGGGCAAGCTGGATATAACCAGATGCAATTATCAGACTTACAGGAAAGCATACTTTATCGGATTTACCCGTATAGAAAACGGTATCCGTCTGAATGATAACTCTGTAAGCATAACTATGGATGCTATGGATGGAAAAGTGCTTTCATACAGTCTTAACTGGAATTTCGAAGTTGAAATCCCCAAGGTAGACAAGCCCATCGGCAAAGAAAAGGCTGCAGAAAAGGTCGGAGAGAATGTAAATATGCAGCTTGAATACAGGCTTGGTTATGACAATGACGGTAAGCAGAAGGTATTTTTAGCCTATAACCCCAATCAGACCTATGTAGCAGTTGATGCCAAGAACAGTAAGGTATATACAACCAGAACATACTGGGGCAGCGGTACAGATTTTGATGAAGGCTTTAATGATTATGAAGCAGCAAATGATATGGCAGAAGAAGCAAGCTATACGGCTGCTAACGGAAAGACCGTAAGGCTAAGCGACAACGAGATCAAGAAGATAGATGAGGTAAAGGATATCCTCTCAAGTGAAGAGGCTGTTAATCTTGTAAAGAAAAATAAGAAGCTTTATATTGACCAGAACCTGACAACTGCAAAGTGCAGACTTTACTGTACTGACGGTGAATACTACTGGAGCATCAGTCTTTCGGATGACCGTCCTGTAGATTATGATAACTACAATTATTACAGCAGTGAATGGTACAGAGCATCTGCATCTGCATCGGTAAATGCAAAGACAGGAAAGCTCATTTCATTCTATGCAAGTACAAGAGACTACTACTCATACAGTGATGAGGGTGATGACAAGTTTGTGGCAAATTATACAAAGAAGCAGTGCGAGAAGCTCTTTGAAGAATTTGCTAAGGAGACCGATCCGGAGGAATTTAAGGCTGTAAAGCTTTCTGATACCTATGATAACAATGTGTATATTTACAGGCAGAACATATACTCCGGTTCATATGATAAAGAGACAACAGCTACAGGCGGATATACCCTACAGTATAAGAGATATTATAAGGACATCCCCTTCTCTGCAAACGGCATCTCCGGTGCAGTAGAGGCTGTAACAGGTAAGGTTACAAGGTATAATCTCACCTGGACAGATGCAGAGCTGCCTGAGCCTGAGACAGCCATTAGTGAGAAGCAGGCATTTGATGCATATATAAATTATGACGGCTTTGATCTTGTATATGAGTTAGTTTCAAAGTATGAGGATAACGGCAAATATTACGGAGTAGACAAGGAAGTAAAAGCACGTCTGGTATACAGAACAGCTATCTCTCCCAACTATGTCGATGCTTTCACAGGCAAGCAGCTTACCTGGAACGGACAGGAGTACAAGCCCGCAGGAGTTTCATACAAGTACACCGATATCAACGGTACCAAATATGAGCGTTCTATCAAGCTTTTAGCTGATATGGGTCTTGGCTTTGAAGGCGAGGAGTTTAAGCCCGGTCAGAAGATCACCAATGAAGAGTTTGAAAAGCTCCTGGCAGGAAACTCATATAGCTATTACGGACCATATTATGCCGGAGCTGTCTATGATGAAGATGGCGAGGAGATAGATCCCGAGGATCTCAAACCCGATGATGAGACAAAGGTTACACGTGAAGAGGCCTGCAGATTGATCATAACCGCTATGGGCGGAGAAAGACTGGCTCAGATGGATATATTTAAGACAGGATACTCCGATGAGAAAAAGATAAAGCAGGAGAATATCGGTTCCGTAGCACTCTGTAAGGGTCTCGGTATCATGGGTGCTAAGTCGGGCAAGAAGTTTAAGCCTACCACCGCCATCACCAGAGGCGAGGCAGCAGACCTTGTAATCCGTATGATGTCTACTAACTTCTGATTTATAGTTTGAGACTTATTGAACAATCAATAAAGCATAAAAAAAAGATTCCCGATGGGGTAAAACCTGTCGGGAATCTTTTTTGCGTTCGCCTCCATAGAATCACTTGCTCTAAATTTTCTTCTTGCTTTATTCCACATTTTGGAATATAATCTATCTATATATGTGTATTTATGGGGTACGCATTTGAAATAACGACAAGCGGAGGTATTTTATGTTTTACGATGGGAAGATACTGATCGGAAAATCAGGAGGCGAAGACATTTATATATATCCCAAGATGGCAAACCGCCACGGACTTATAGCCGGAGCTACAGGTACAGGTAAGACAGTATCACTGAAAGTAATGGCTGAGTCCTTCAGTGACATAGGGGTACCTGTATTTTTGGCAGACGTAAAGGGAGACCTTTCCGGCATGTGCCAGGCGGGAGTGGAAGGCGGCAGCGCTTTAGAGAGAGTACAGAAGTTTAACCTTTTTGAACGTGGCTTTAATTTTAAAAGCTTCCCTTCAAACTATTGGGATGTGTATGCTGAAAAGGGTATGCCTCTCCGTACTACGGTATCTGAGATGGGCCCGCTGCTTTTAGCGAGAATCCTCGAATTGAACGATACCCAGACAGATATCCTTACAGTTATCTTTAAGATTGCTGATGATGAGGGATTATTACTTATAGATACAAAGGATCTCCGTGCGATGCTCCAGTTCGTGAGTGAACATGCAAAGGACTACAGCAGACAGTACGGAAACATGTCAGCTACCAGTATTGCTGCTATCATGCGAGCAGTGATCGCACTTGAGACGGAGGGCGGCGAAGTATTTGTCGGAGAGCCTGCGTTAAATATCCGTGACTGGATAGCTACAGACTATAACGGCAAGGGTATGATACAGATACTTGACTGCCAAAAGCTGATCCTGCATCCTAAGATGTATTCAACATTCCTGCTTTGGCTGATGTCCGAGCTTTATGAGACATTGCCTGAGGTAGGAGACCTTGACAGGCCCCGTATGGTATTCTTCTTTGACGAGGCACATATGCTTTTTAATTCAGCATCAAAGGCACTGTTGGAAAAGATAGAGCAGGTTGTAAAGCTTATCCGTTCAAAGGGTGTAGGTATTTACTTTATCACACAGAATCCAAAGGATATCCCGGACGGGGTACTGGCTCAGCTGGGTAACAAGATTCAGCATGCACTCCGTGCATATACACCTGCAGATCAGAAGGGACTTAAGGCAGCAGCATCTTCATTCAGAGAAAATCCCGAGTTTGATACTTTACAGACCCTGCAGGAGCTCGGTACAGGTGAAGCACTCGTATCAGTGCTGGATGAAAAGGGCATCCCGACCATAGTTAAGAGGACAAAGATACTTCCTCCTCAGAGCTATATGGGCATGATAGATGACGGCGAACGTCAGAGACAGATAAACTCCTGTACATTGTTTACCAAGTATCAGGAAACATATGACAGAGATTCCGCATATGAGTTCTTCCAGAGATTAAATATCGAACAGCAGGAGGCATTTGAGGCAGCAGCTCTTGAAGCACAGCGTGCAAAGGAAGAAGCGCTGGCACAGAAGCAGGCTGAAAAAGAGGAACTTTTAAGGCAGAAGGAAGAAGAAAAGGCTGCCAAGGAACAGGCAAGACTCGAAGAAAAAGAAGCCCGTGAACAGCAGAGAGAAGAAGAACGACAGGCTAGAGAACGTGCTAAGTTAGAAGAAAAGTACCGCAAGGAGCAGGAAAAGGCTCAGGAGAAGCTCTTAAAGGAACAGCAGAAGGCGCAGGAAAAAGCTTTAAAGGAAGCTCAGAAGGAAAAGGAAAGACAGGAACGTGCCGTAAGAAATGCAATAAAGGGCACCGCTTCGGCAGCTACCGGTACCATCGGCAGGGAAGTAGGAAAGAGCCTGGGTTCATCCTTCGGTTCGTTTGGTAAGACACTGGGCGGAAATGTAGGAGCTTCGCTCGGACGTGGTATAATTGGTACATTATTTGCTAAGAAATAATCTTGATATATGGAGGCAGAAATGAAAAAATTTGTCAAAAAAGGTTTAGCACTTGTATTGGTTGTTGTGCTTGCTATGTCACTTTGTGCGTGCAGCCAGGATCCTAACTGCGGCAAGTATGTATGTAAGTCAGCTAAGGTCGGAGACATCACAGTGAGTGCCGCTGAAGCATATCCTAATGGTGCAAGCATCGACCTGAAGGTAGCCGGAGCATGTACAGTAGTGTTAGATGGCGCTGAATACAACGGATCATGGAAGAGTGAGAACAACAATGTTACCATCACTCTTGAGGGCGAAGAATCAAAGGGTACCATATCGGGCAACACCTTAAACATCGATATCTACGATGTAGGTATGATGATGACATTTGAGAGATAAAAATAGATTTTGGAGGACTATAGAAATATGGACAGAGTACGTAGCAGATATGCACCTTCGCCCACAGGCAAGATGCATGTCGGAAATCTCCGTACAGCTTTGTATGAGTTTTTGATCGCAAAGCATGCGGGTGGGGATTTCATTTTAAGAATAGAGGACACCGACCAGGGAAGACTGGTTGAGGGCTCGGTAGATATTATTTATAAGACATTGGCGGAGGCCGGCATCATACATGATGAGGGTCCCGATAAGGATAAGGGCTATGGCCCTTACGTACAGAGCGAGAGAGTAAAGTCCGGACTCTATATGGAGTACGCAAAGAAGCTGGTAGAGCAGGGAGATGCCTACTACTGTTTCTGCACAAAAGAGAGACTTGAGACACTTAAGACTGAGGTAAACGGAGAGACCATCACTCATTATGACAAGCACTGCTTATCCCTTTCAAAAGAGGAGGTAGAGGCAAAGCTGGCAGCCGGTGAGCCCTTCGTTATCAGGCAGAATATTCCGAGAGAGGGCACTACGACATTTACTGATGCCAACTACGGTGAGGTTACGATAAACAACTCCGAGATGGATGACCAGATACTTATAAAGTCGGACGGTTTTCCTACGTACAATTTCGCAAATGTTGTGGATGACCACCTGATGAAGATAAGCCATGTAGTAAGAGGTAATGAGTACATCACATCCACTCCCAAATATACAAGACTGTATAAGGCATTCGGTTGGGAGGAGCCCACATATGTGCATCTTCCGCTGATTACCAATGAGGAGCACCAGAAGCTTTCAAAGCGCAGCGGACATTCTTCTTTTGAGGATCTGATAGAGCAGGGCTTTGTAGCAGAGGCAATAGTAAACTTTGTAGCGCTTCTTGGCTGGAGCGGTCCGGATAACCGTGAGATATTCTCATTGGATGAGCTCATTGGGCTGTTTGATTACACACACATCAACAAGGCTCCTTCGGTATTTGACATGGTAAAGCTACGTTGGATGAACGGTGAGTATCTTAAAGCCATGGATAATGAGAAGTATTACAAACTGGCCCTTCCTTACATTGATAAGGTGGTTACCAAACCTTATGATAAGAAAAAAATAGCAGATCTTGTTAAGACTCGTATCGAGACACTCTGTGACATAGCTGAAAAGATTGATTTCTTCGAGGCACTGCCTGAGTATGACATTGAGATGTATACTCATAAAAAGATGAAGACCAACTCAGAGAACTCTTTAGAGTCCCTAAGAGATCTGTTACCGAGACTTGAGGCTCTGGATGATTTCTCCATAGACGGTATACAGGCGCTCGTACAGAAATATGTTGAGGAGAAAGAGATAAAGAACGGCATAGCTCTTTGGCCTTTGAGGACTGCAGTATCCGGAAAACAGATGACACCCGGTGGAGCTTATGAGATCATGGAAATACTCGGGAAGCAGGAGTCATTGGACAGAATACGTAAAGGCATCAGCCTGCTGGAAAAAGCAGTGGGGTAAGTGCGGATGAGGTTTAATGACGCACAACAGCGTGCCGTAAAGCACTTTGACGGGCCCTGCATGGTACTTGCGGGACCAGGCTCAGGAAAAACAACAGTAATAGTTAATCGTATTAAGTATCTTACGGAGGAACGTCAGGTTCCTCCGGAGAAGATACTGGTCATAACCTTCACTAAGGTAGCCGCAGAAGAAATGAGGGAACGCTTTCGAATACTCATGGGCGGCGAACAGGGAGTTTCTTTCGGAACCTTCCATTCATTATTCTTTAGAATACTTCGATATGCATATCGCTATGATGCCTCCAATATTTTAACTGAAGAAGAAAGATACAGGTTTTTAAGGGATGCCGCTAAATCCGTCGGTTTAGGGGATGAACTTGAAAACGAGTATTTAGCGTCGCTTTCAAATGAGATAAGCTGTGTCAAAAACTCCGGCGGGGAGCTTAAAAGCTATAAACCGGGTCTGACGGACAAGGAAAGCTTTGTAAAGATCATTGCTGAATTCGAGAGAAGACTGCGGTCGGAAGAAAAGATTGATTTTGATGATATGCTTCTGCTCACACACAGGCTGTTTGAGACAAGACCTGAGATACTTGATTTTTGGCGGGAAGTATATGAGTATATACTGATAGATGAGTTTCAGGATATATGTCCGCTCCAGTACGATCTGATCACTCAGCTTGCCGCACCTCATAACAATATTTTTATTGTGGGCGATGATGACCAGAGTATTTACTCCTTTAGAGGGGCAGTACCGGAACTGATGGTAAGATTTGAAAAGGAGTATAAAAAAATACCGGGATATGAGACTTTGATCCTGGGAGTTAATTACAGATGCAGTTCTGATATAGTTGAATGCAGTTCCAAACTTATATCCAGAAATAAAAAGCGTTTTAAAAAGGAGCTGCGATCGGAAAAGACTTCTTTTCTAAATACTGCAACTGTCCGCTTCAGATCATTTCCGGAGTATAAAAAAGAAATCTCATATGTATTAAATATGATAGAGGACCTGAATGCCAAGGGCATAGATTATACGGAAATAGCAGTTCTTTTTAGGACCAATTCACAGCCGGGTGCCTTGGTTTCATTGTTAAAGACTAAGAATATACCCTTTTCAGTGAGAGATAATATACCTAATATATATGAGCATTGGATCGCAAAGAATATATTTGCATATATTGAACTGGCAGGTCTTGAAGCGGGCAACAGAACAGTGGGACCGTTTGGATCAGACAGTACCTGTGATCATAGCACGGAATGGCGGAGATTATTTCTAACGATAGCAAACAGACCTGTGCGGTACATTTCAAGAGAAACCATGAGGAAGGAAAAACTTGATTTTTCGGTGCTTTTTCAGGAAAACAGAGGGAAGACCTATGTGACCGAGAGGCTTACAAAGCTTAAATATGATCTGGGAATGATATCAAAGCTAAATCCGATGGCGGCTGTAAAGTATATCAGGAAAGCGGTCGGATATGATGAGTTTTTAAAGAAGTATGCCTCTGAAAGAGGTCTTGACATCGACGGCCTTATGGGTATACTTGATGAGATAGAAGCATCATCCGCAGAGTTTGATAAATATGAGGCATGGAAAGAGCATATCAGGGAGTATACTGAGGTATTAAAGCAGAAATCAAAGGACAGAAATAAGGAAAAAGAATCCGGAGTAAGTCTGCTGACTTTTCATTCAGCTAAGGGTACCGAGTATGATACTGTGTTTATAATAGATGCCTCTGAAAACTATGCTCCCTACTGGCAGGCGGGGACATCCTCAGAGATAGAGGAAGAACGCAGAATGTTTTATGTAGCTCTTACCAGGGCAAAAAACAGGCTGTTTATCCTGCACTCGGATGAAAGATACGGAAAGAGATATGAGGTTTCCAGGTTTGTGAAAGAAGCGGGGTTATAATATATGGAATACAGACTCGATATCTGGCTTGTTGAAAATATGGATATAAAGAGCAGGTCCAAGGCGCAGGAGCTTATCCGGGGAGGATATGTAATGTGCAACGGCCGGCCAGTAACAAAGACCGGATACAAGGTAACTGAGAAGGATGATATCAGCCTGCTCGAAAATGAAGTGCTGAAGTATGTTTCCCGTGGGGGTTTGAAGCTGGAAAAGGCCATCAGGGAGTTTGGACTTGACTTTACCGGTAAGACCATACTGGATATCGGCTCATCTACAGGAGGATTTACGGACTGTGCTTTAAAAGCAGGAGCTAAAAAGGTCATAGCCGTTGATGTGGGGACGGATGTGATGGATGAGCATTTAAGGAGTGACAGCAGAATTGACCTATATGAAAATACGGACATACGTGAATTCCCTTGCGAGAAATATGCGGATATAGATTTTGCGGTGTGCGATGCTTCTTTTATCTCACTGCCTGTGGCCCTTAAAAACCTTGGTGCTTCCGGTCAGAGCTTCGAACTGATAGCACTTATAAAACCGCAGTTTGAATGCGGGATAAAGGTGGCAAAGAAATATAAGGGTGTGGTGACGGATAAGTCTCTTCACAGGGAGATAATCTCAAATGTACTGAGCTCCATGGAATACCTGGGGTTTGAACTAAAGAATATCACATGGTCTCCGATCAGCGGAGGGGACGGAAATATAGAGTATATCGCAGAATTCCTTAAGATAAGTGCGGATACAGAGAGTACTATATGTACCGGATCGGAGAGCTTATCGTCTGATGATATGAGACAGGACAAGGAAAAGATGATAGCGGAATTAACTGATAAAGCGTTCGAATTTTTCAAAAAATAAAAATTTTATTAAAAATCCTTTTACTTTTTTTAGATAATATGCTATGATATTACTTGTAGTATTAAAGTTGTATTGAAAACAACGTATTTTTGGTTGGTTTCAATAATAATCTATGAGAAGGAAAATCGGAGGTAGTGAAATGGCATTTTGTCCATTATGTGGAAAACAGCTTCCTGCCAACGGGATTTGCTCCTGTGGTAAGAGGCTTGATGAAAACGGAAACATAGTAGATGCAGTACAGCAGGTAGTTCAGGCAGCACCCGTGCAGCAGGCACCTCAGGCAGCTCCTGTACAACAGGCTCCTCAGCAGGCACCCCAGGCAGCTCCGGCACCTCAGGCTGCTCCTCAGCAGCAGATACCGCCCCAGCCTCAGCCTCAGCCCCGTCCTGTACAGCCCGCCTATACTCCTCAGCAGCTTGCTGAGATGAATAAGACGAAACTTGGTATTTCTGCAGCAGCATTTGTTGCACTTACATACCTTGTTGCTTACTTTAGCGGTTATCTGGCTATCGTTGTTGCAGTTGGTTTCGTATTTGTATTTGAAAAGAATGAGTGGCTTAAGAAGAATGTATTAAAGGCTCTCGTGCTTTTGGTTTGCTTCTCAATCGCTAACTTAGTACTTTATCTGATTCCTGACTTTTTGGATGTTATCTATGATTCAGCGATCATAGCAAATGTTTCATTAGGCTTCATCAGCAAGACAAAGCAGGTATTCAATGTTATTAACGATCTGCTCATGCTGTTCAAGGAAGTACTTTTCATCCTCCTTGCATTATTTGCACTGAAGAATAACACTATCAAGATCGGATTTATTGATAAGTTCATCGATAAAGCTTTAACATTAGGTAAATAATTATTTAAGGCTCCGCTGAAGACGCGGAGCCTATTTTATTAGAAAAATAGTTCTTGCGTTTTGAGAAAAAACATGCTATAATCACAAAGATTGTGGACTTTAAAAACTGGGATAAGTATACCCGGTACATGATAAAACAGTATAAAGTCCTGTTTAGAATTATATTTGGAGGAACTACAGATGAATGTCAAGACAGAAGATTTAGGAAAGAACAGTTACAAGCTTACAGTTGAAGTTGATGCAGACGTATTTGCAAAGGCTTATGAGCAGTCATATCAGAAGAATAAGAACAGAGTACAGATCCAGGGCTTCAGAAAGGGAAAGGCTCCTTTAGCTCTTATAGAGAAGGTTTACGGACCTGAAATATTCTATGAGGATGCTGCCGATATCGTTATCAACGATACTTATTCACAGGCTGCAGAAGAGAGCGGTCTTGACATCGTTTCCAGACCCGAGGTTGATTTTGACCAGATTGAAAAGGGCAAGAACTTCATATATACAGCTACAGTAGCAGTTAAGCCCGATGTTAAGCTCGGCGAGTACAAGGGCATCGAGGTTGCAAAGCAGGTTGTTGAGGTTACCGATGCAGAGGTTGATGCAGAGGTTGATAAGCTCAGAGACCAGAATGCAAGAAGCATCACTATCGAGGATCAGCCCGTACAGGACAAGGATATCATCAAGCTTGCTTATGAAGGCAGTGTTGACGGAGTGCCTTTCGAGGGCGGCAAGGCAGAGGATGCTGAGCTTGTTATCGGTTCTCACACCTTTATCGATAATTTTGAAGAGCAGCTTATCGGTATGAACATCGGCGATGAGAAAGAGATCAATGTTACTTTCCCTGAGGAGTACCATGCAGAAAATCTTAAGGGTAAGGCTGCTGTATTTAAGTGCAAGATCAATGCTATCACCCGTAAGGAGCTTCCTGAGGCTGATGATGAATTTGCACAGGAGGTATCTGAGTTTGATACTCTTGCAGAGTTCAAAGAGGATATGAAGAAGAAGCTCTTAGAGTCCAAGCAGAAGGAAACAGACAGGATCATCGAGGATGAGGCTATTGAAAAGCTTATCCAGTCTTCAGAGATGGATGTTCCGGACGGCATGGTTGACAATGAGGCTCGTCACCTGGCAGAGGATTTCGCTCAGCGTATCCAGGGACAGGGCATGCCTTTCGAGCAGTATCTTAAGTATACAGGCATGGATGCAAAGATGTTCATCAACCAGATGAAGCCTCAGGCTTTAAAGAGAATCCAGTCAAGACTTGTGCTTGAAGCAGTAGTTAAGGCTGAGAATATTGAGATCACTCCTGAAGAAGTAGATATGGAATTCACCACTCTGTCAGAGCAGTATAAGATGGAGAAGGATAAGATCAAGGAAATGATCGTAGGCAAGGAACTTGACAACTTCAAGATGGATATTTCTGTTGGCAAGGCTGCTACTTTAGTCAGAGAAAATGCCGTACAGGTTGAAAAGAAGGAAGAAGCTAAGGACTGATCTGTAACAGCGTAATATAGAGGAGGTAAAAATGAGTTTAGTACCTTATGTAATAGAACAGACGAGCCGTGGGGAGCGTTCGTATGATATTTATTCAAGATTATTAAAGGACAGGATTATATTCCTTTCAGAGGAAGTAAATGATGTAACCGCTTCTTTGGTAGTTGCTCAGATGCTTTTCCTGGAGTCGGAGGATCCCAATAAGGACATTAATTTCTATATCAACAGCCCAGGCGGATCCGTTACTGCAGGTTTTGCAATCTATGACACCATGCAGTATATCAAATGCGATGTATCTACCATCTGTGTAGGTCTTGCCGCAAGTATGGGTGCATTCCTGCTTGCAGGCGGTACCAAGGGCAAGCGTATGGCACTGCCCAATGCAGAGATCATGATCCATCAGCCCTCAGGCGGAGCAAGAGGACAGGCTACCGAGATCCAGATAGTTGCTGAGAATATCTTAAAGACCAAGCGTAAGTTAAATGAGATGCTTGCAGCAAATACAGGAAAGCCCATAGAGATTATCGAGAAGGATACTGACAGAGATAACTACATGAGCGCAGAGGAAGCTTTAGAGTACGGTCTTATTGATAAGGTTATCAGCAAGAGATAAGCGAGCGTTTTAGAGGAGTAAATTGTGGCAAGAACAGTGGATGAAGGCAGAAGAGGTAAAGGGATTTACTGTTGTTTCTGCGGAAAAAGACAGGATCAGGTAAGGCGCCTGTTTTCAGGACTTGATGACACCTATATCTGTGACGAGTGTGTAAATATCTGCTCCGACATCCTGGATGAGGAGTTTTACGACGAAGAGGAGTTTAACAATGCTTCAGCTCCGAAGAGTCTGGATATTAACCTGTTAAAGCCTGTCGAGATAAAGAAGTTCCTTGATGAATATGTTATCGGACAGGAAGATGCTAAAAAGATCCTTTCCGTAGCGGTATATAATCATTACAAGAGGGTTTTATCCATCAATGAGTCTGATGTTGAACTTCAGAAAAGCAATATCCTGATGATGGGCTCTACCGGTTCGGGAAAGACCTATCTGGCACAGACTCTGGCAAAGATACTTAATGTACCTTTTGCCATTGCGGATGCTACCACTCTTACAGAGGCCGGTTATGTGGGCGAGGATGTTGAGAACATCCTGCTTAAGCTCATACAGGCAGCCGATTATGATGTTGAACGTGCTGAGTACGGCATAGTTTACATCGACGAGATAGATAAGATCACAAAAAAGAGCGAGAACGTTTCCATCACCAGGGATGTTTCGGGTGAGGGCGTACAGCAGGCTCTGCTTAAGATACTTGAAGGTACTGAGGCTTCGGTTCCTCCTCAGGGCGGAAGAAAGCATCCTCATCAGGAGCTTATCCGTATTAATACTACCAATATCCTGTTCATTTGCGGCGGCGCATTTGATGGTCTGGAAAAAATAGTGGAGTCCAGAATAGGTAAGAAGTCCCTGGGCTTTAATGCCGAGATACAGGATTCGTTGAACCTTGACATCGGTAAGCTTTTCCGTCAGGTACTTCCCGAGGATCTGATCAAGTTTGGTCTGATACCTGAGTTTATCGGCCGTGTGCCTGTTACCGCAGCGCTTGATATGCTGGATGAGAAAGCACTTGTCGATATCCTGGTTAAGCCTAAGAATGCTCTTACAAAGCAGTATAAAAAGCTTTTTGAGCTTGATGGTGTAGAATTGGAGTTCGAGCCTGAGGCTTTAGAGCTGATAGCAAAGAAATCTTTTGAGAGAAAGACCGGTGCCAGAGGATTAAGGTCTATCTGTGAGGACATAATGATGGATGCCATGTATGAGGCACCTTCGGATATGTCGGTGGTAAAATGCGTGGTAACTAAGGAATCGGCTTTGGGCAATGAAAAGCCGCAGCTTATTTTCCTCCCGGATGGACAAAAGAGGAAAACTGTGCATCGTGCCAGAAATACTAAAAAAATACAGGTTTCATGATGATAAGCCCATCCCTTAGGATATCTTAAGAGATGGGCATTGTTAAATAATGGTGTAGTATGATAATAAAGAATGCAGAATTAGAAACAGTATGCGGTATAACAAGCGTGCTGCCTAAAAATGAGTGCCCGGAGTTTGCTTTTTCCGGAAAATCAAATGTGGGAAAATCATCGTTGATAAACGCTCTGATGAACAGGAAAAGCCTGGCGCGTACTTCGGGACAGCCCGGAAAAACCCAGACCATAAACTATTATAAGGTGAATGCCTCATTTTATTATGTTGATCTCCCCGGATACGGATACGCAAAGGTATCAAAGGAAATAAAGGCTAAATGGGGAAAGATGATAGAGAAATACCTTAAGACTTCAAAGATGCTGAAAAAGGTATTCCTTTTGGTTGATATCAGGCATGATCCAGGTGAAAATGATATTACGATGTTTGAATGGGTGAAGGCTAACGGATTTGAACCGGTGGTCATTGCCACTAAGGAAGATAAAGTCGGCAGAAACCAGGTTCAGCGTCAGGTTGCCAATATCCGTAAGGTCTTAAAAGCAGGGGCTGATATAAAAATCATCCCATTCTCTGCAGAGACTAAGCAGGGAAGGGATGAAATATGGGCACTTATTGACGATGAACTGAATGATGATGCCATTCCGGAAAATGAAGGATGACAGGGAGTTTAGTGCATCAATTTTTCTATTAGGATTGGATATACTTCTTCACTTGTTTTTTTCCAATTGTTGCATATTTTTTCGGCAGCTTCCTCAGAGGCGGAAGTGATATTTATCTCGAGGAGACGTTTGCCGTTTTCATCAAGTGACAGATTTGATATATACTGATTGAGGTCATATTGATAATATTTTGACTGTACCGAGAAATCCTCATGCATGGAGTACTTGTTTTCCTTTATATAGGACTCGATATCACGTTTCATGTCTTCGGAGATCTCATTACTTAAGAGACTGAGCGCATTCCTGCCTTCCGGAGTTATACGGTACAGCGTTTTTCCCTGTGAAGTGGAAGTGTCGAGCCAGCCGTCATTCAGCAGTTCGCCAACTCCTTGCTGGAATGTGAAATAATCGGTATAATTGTTCTTTAAAAGATAGAAGCTGAGCCTGTTGGTTGTTATGGGCATATCTACCTTAGAGAGCATATATAGGGTTGCTAATTTATAGATTTTATTTGTTTCTTTCATGATGTATACCTTATAATTTTGTTTTATGATGTTGGGGTCAGAACTCTGATTTCTCCAAATATCTGAAGATGATTATACATCGTATTTACATATAATGCAATTGTTTTATGTTATTCTGAACTGTGACTTGATCGATTTAACAGTCGAATCTCCGGCGAAGAATCGTTATCTTTTAAGAGGGAAGGAGAGTCCGGATGATACATATTGAGATCCCGCAGGATGTGGCGTTTATCCTTGGGAAAATAAGAAATGCAGGATATGAAGCATATGCTGTGGGCGGGTGTGTCAGGGACTCTCTGCTCAAGAAAATACCAAAGGATTGGGATATAACTACCTCGGCTCTGCCGGAACAGATAAAAGAGATTTTTCCGAGGACTATCGATACCGGCATAAAACACGGGACTGTCACAGTGATGATAAACAGTACCGGGTATGAAGTGACTACCTACAGAGTGGATGGTGAATATCTTGACGGCCGGCATCCCGAAGAGGTTGAATTTACAGCAAACCTTGATGAAGATCTGAAACGCAGGGATTTTACCATAAATGCTTTTGTATATAATGAAGCCGAGGGAGTTAAGGACCTGTTTGGGGGACTTAAGGATCTGGAAGACGGCATCATAAGATGTGTCGGTGTAGCCGAAGAGAGATTCGGCGAGGATGCACTGAGAATACTCAGGGCTGTGAGATTTGCGGCAGTGCTGAGCTTTACCATAGAGCCTGAAACATACAAGGCCGCTGTGAAGCTGGCAGGAAACTTAAGTAAGGTGAGCGCCGAGAGGATAAAGGCGGAGCTGGAAAAAACTCTTGTTTCAGATAATCCTGATTATATATGCCTGTTAAAGGATATGGGGCTCTCAAAGGTGATATTGCCGGAACTTGATGAAGTAAAGGACACTTTAGGATTAAAAAAAGCCCTAAAGGCTGTAAATAAAGAGGCCAAGACCAGATGGGCAGTTTTGTGTTATTATCTGGAATCAGAATTAAATACTGGCCGTAATGCAGAGACCGGCAGCATTTCAAAAAAAGTAATGCATGGCTTAAAGTTTGATAATAAGACCATGGACTGCGTGATACGGTTTTTGACAGTCTCAGGAAATAATATATCGGATAAAGATATCCGTATATACAGCAGGAGACTGCTGAACAGGATAGGGGAAGAGGATATATATCATTATCTTGACTTCGCTGATGCTGTGGGGTGCATATCTGGAGACTCTATCGGCGGATATGAATTACTTAAAAATGCGATCGATGATATCCTGGAAAAGAGAGAATGCTTTTCTTTAAAGCAGCTTGCGGTTAATGGCAGGGACATCATGAAGGAATGCGATATAAATGGCAAACAGGTAGGAGAGTTGTTAGATTTTCTTTTGGAGACGGTTATGGTTTCTCCTGAAAAGAACAGCAGGGAAGTTCTGATTGAGGAAGCAAAAGCCTATGGGAAACAACAATTATAAAAAGATAATCATATTGTTATCCGTGCTTGCTGTTGGCATAATTACGATTACGGTTATCCTGGCATTAAAGGATGACGGCGGTGATAAGCCTAAAGGCGGTAAACAGAATCCGACGGCATCGGTTGCCCCGGATGCTCCACAGCCGGGAACACTTATGATGCTTACGGGGATAGACCTTGATTCTTCTGCAATATATGCGGTGGAGCTCGAGTCGGGCGAGGAGCATGCCTACATATTTACCGGCGGTTCCGATATAAGGACCAAGAGCAACAGGGTAATATCGGCAGCCATGCTGAAAAAAGGTAACATTGCTAGGATACAGGCCGATGATGAAGGAAAAATTAAGACGCTCATAGGATCGGATGAGGTATGGACCTATAAAAATAACAGTAATCTGAGGATATATCCTGAAACAGGCAGGATAGACATGGGAAGTAATACCTATAGGTTCGGCAGTGCTATGAAGGTCCTGAATGACGGCGAATTTGTATCTGTTGACAGCCTGGAGATGGATGGAACGGATATGGTGGATATCTATGGTATAGATAACTTTATCTATCTGATAAAGGTGGTATCGGGACATGGATATCTGACTCTCACCAATAACGAAGATTTTCTGGGAGGCACGATATATTACGGAATTGGAAAGAGTACCGATGTCACAGAAAACTTAAAGGTAATGCTTTCTGAGGGAGAGCATGAGATAACCGTTGAGAATAACGGATGTACGGCAACGGCTGTCATAAAGATATCCAACAACGAAGAGACTGCTTTTGATCTTGAAGGATACGGTCCCGAGCCTGTGGAGTACGGCGAGGTAAGCTTTAAGATAACTCCTGATGGAAGCCTTTTATATATTGACGGCGTAAGGACAAATTATAACGAACCGGTGAGCCTTACCTTGGGATTTCATGAGATAGAGGCAGAGCTTGGCGGATATACCGGGTATAAGGGAAGTATCACTGTCGGTACGGAAGGCTTGAGTAAATCTATAGCACTTTCGCCGGCACCTGTACAGGTATCTGATGACATCCTGTACGACGATCCGGATGACGAGGATTTTTTTGAAGATCCGGAAGATGATAATGAGGGCTCGGATACTGCCACCGATAACTGGTCATCTAACGTGGGATATACCGATATCCCTGATAATACCAGCAACGGACCGGATGATGAGGATATAGAGGTTGTCGATGGAGACAGACCTTCGGGCGGTTCGTCAAATAACAGTGGAAAGACTAACAACGATGGTTCGGGTAATATAACAGTGACCGGTGATAACGGTGATGTGGATGATGAAAACGGTACATATGGCGAGATGACAATTTACTGTTCCGAAAATACCCAGATATATATTAACGATGCCTATAAGGGCAGGATAACAAACGGCAGCCTGACCATACCAAAGCCGGTAGGTACGATAGAATTGAAGCTGGTAAAGGAAGGTTATGTTACCAAGAAATATACCCTGACCATGGATACGGAGGAGGAAAACTCCATATTCAGATTCCCGGAGATGACACCGGAGAATTGAATTTATGAAAAAAGATAGAATAAAAGGTGTTTTATTAACACCATAATATAAGAGAGGACAAGAAAAATGCAAAAAAAGTATAACGTAAACATTGAGGGCTCATTTGGCTACGTCAAGTGGATTGTTATTATCGGCGTAATTGCCCTGCTGGCATTTAACTCGTTTTTTACCATTAACGAGCAGGAAGCTGCAGTAGTTACCACTTTTGGTATAGCTTCACCGGTCACTGAATCGGGACTTCATTTTAAGATCCCGTTTGTACAGCAGGTAACCAAGGTGGATACTACCATTAAGGGTTTCCCTATTGGCTATGACGCTCAGACCAACAATGCCATAGAGGATGAATCACTTATGATCACCTCTGATTTCAACTTTGTAAATGTTGATTTCTATATTGAATACAGGGTAACCGATCCTGTAAAAGCCCTTTATGCTTCTCAGAATTATGAAGCAATCTTAAAGACCATTGCTCAGTCGAGTATAAGAGCTGAGATAGGCTCATATCCCGTAGACAGCGTAATCACTACAGGAAAGAGCGAGATACAGGCTAACATCCGTGAAAAGATAAGTAAACATCTTGAAAAACATGATATCGGTATTTCGCTGATAAATATTACTATCCAGGATGCGGAGCCCCCTACAGCAGAGGTTATTGAGGCATTCATGAATGTAGAATCGGCTAAACAGGGCGCAGAAACAGCCATCAACAATGCCAATAAATACCGTAACGAGCAGATACCCGCTGCTGAGGCTGAGGTCGACCAGATATTAAAGGAGGCTCAGTCTACTAAGGAAGCCCGTATCAACGAGGCAGAAGGACAGGCAGCCCGCTTTAATGAGATATTTAACGAATATAAGAAATATCCTTTGATCACTAAGCAGCGTATGTTCTATGAGGCTATGGAAGAATTGCTGCCAGACTTAAAGGTTATCATTGACGGTTCGGGATCGGGCGAGACCCAGAAGATACTTCCGATAGAACCGCTGATTGAGTCTGTTACATCGAACAACTGATATCATACTACATACATAATATTTCCAGAAAGGTTATTTGAAAATGAACGATAATATAAATCAGAATGCGGGAAATGCAAAGGATGACAATATCGAGCATATCCGTCAGCCTAAGTCAAAGACTCCGCTTATTGCGGCTGTGATAATACTTGCTATTGCGATCATTGTTTTGATGAATTCAATGGTTATCACAAAGGAAAATGAATATACGCTTATAAAACAGTTCGGTAAGGTAGAGAGGATCATAAAGAGTCCGGGTCTTTCATTCAGGATACCGTTTATCCAGACTACTGACACACTTCCTAAGACCATGCTTCTGTATGATCTTACCGAATCGGATGTTATCACTCAGGACAAAAAGTCCATGGTAGTTGACAGCTATGTACTCTGGAGGATAGATGATCCCCTGAAGTTCACACAGACACTGACCAATATCACCAATGCTGAGGGCCGTATCAATACCATCGTATATAACTCAATGAAGAATATCATAAGCTCCATGAGTCAGAGCGATGTGATCAGTTCACGTGACGGTGCATTGAGCCAGAGCATTATGGCAAACATCGGTAACAGTGTGGATCAGTACGGTATCTCGTTTGTAACCGTAGAGACCAAGCATCTGGATCTGCCCAGTGACAATAAGTCGGCGGTTTATGAGCGTATGATCTCCGAAAGAAATAATATTGCTGCATCATATACCGCAGACGGTGAGTCGGAGGCAAAGAAAATACGTACAAAGACTGACAATGAGATAGTAGTCAGTGTATCCGAGGCTGAAGCCGAGGCTGAAAAGATCATCGCAGAAGGTGAAGCTGAATACATGAAGATACTTTCGGGTATTTACAATACAGCTGAAAGAGCAGAGCTTTATACCTTCGTCAGGGCACTTGATGCTGCAAAGAAATCCATGAAGGGCGAGAAAACACTTATACTCAGTGCCGATTCACCTCTTGCAGAGATTTTCAATAAGGTTGAGTGATGTTCTCAGTTTTTTCACAAATCTGAGGTATGATATATTCTGTTGGTTATATTATTATGTCATTCTGAGCTTGATCTGACGATTTAGCAGTCGTGTCTCAAACGAAGGATGACGTAAAGCATAAGATATATTCGAGAGGTTATCAAAATGAAAAAAGCAGTTTCAGTAATATTGGCGTTAGTTCTATGCCTGTCTCTTGCAGCGTGCAACAAGGAAGGTAATACCGGAGACAATCAAACAGTGACCGGTACCGAAAACAATGCCGTTGAGCAGACACAGCAGTATCTGAAAGAAGGTAAGAACATCATAACCGGATACAAGATCGGAGATGTTACTTTGGGACAGTACACCGGACTTACATACAAGGAACAGGATGTAAGTGTTTCGGATGAAGAAGTAGAGGATAGTTTCAATAAATACCTTGATTCTTATAAGTCAAAGATTGAGGTAACCGGTAGGGATACTGCTCAGGAAGGCGATATAGTAGATATTGATTTTACGGGGTTAAAAGACGGAGTTGCATTTGAAAACGGCTCGGGAAACAAGAGTGATCTTAAGCTTGGCTCAAATACCTTTATCACAGATCTGGAGCAGGGCATAATCGGTCATAAGAAGGGTGAGGAGTTTGATGTAAACTGTACTTTCCCTGCCGACTACTGGAATGAGGAATTAGCAGGAGCTGCTGTAGTCTTCAAAGTTAAATTAAACAATATTTTTGAATATGAGGTCCCTGAAGGTACCGATGAGTTTATCGCTGAGAAGAACTCAGGAAAGTATTCAACCGTAGCTGAATATAAGGATTATATCAGAAGTACTCTCAGATCTCAAAAAGAAGAAAATGCACAGCTTGAAAAAGAGTATGAGCTGGTACAGAAGCTTATAGATAATACAACCTACAATATTGATATGGAAGCTGAGATCCAGCGTGGTATTTCAAGCCTTAAGGCATACAATGATGCAGCACTCAGTGCTTACGGCATGGACTCTGTAGGTTATTATCAGACCTACCTCGGACTTTCGGAGGAGCAGTACAATGAGATGCTCCGTACACAGGCAGAGCTCAGTGTCAGATTTGAGTTTGCCCGTTCTGCCATAGCCGATGCCGAGAGATTCCAGGTTACCGATGACGAGATAACCGAGCTCGCTACAGCACAGGCAAAGCAGTATGCATATGCATCAGTTGATGATTATTATGCAAAATTAAAGGAATTATATGGAGTAGAAGGTAAGGTATATATGGAGGAACAGGTAAAGCTCAACAAGGCTACTGACCTTATCTTTGATACTGCAGTACCTGTTAAAGAAGATTAAAAAAGTGATTGACAAATATTAAAAGATAGTGTAAGATTCGTTCATATATAAAAATGCATTGACGGAGAGGATTAGTTAAACGGAAGTGTCAGAGAGGACGATCCAAGGCTGAAAGATTGTCTCATGAAAGTTTAATGAAGGTAGCTCCTGAGCAGTGTTTCTGAAGGGTGTCAAATAGTAGGAAACATCGGGAAGTCCCGTTACAGACGAGCAGCTTGTCAGAGCAGCGTAAATGAGACCGGATCACGAGTTAGTTTGCTTACTCTCCGGTGAATTAAGGTGGTATCACGATAGCCCTCATCGTCCTTATGCGGTGGGGGCTTAATTTGTTGAATAGTTACTATTCGCGGCTAATCTGCATTAAACGCAAAGCGCAAACTTGTTTGCAGATTTGCATTTATGCAGATTAAGCCACGGAGGCTGGACAAAACACACGAGTAAACATAAGCTGCGTAGCAGCAGCTCACTGCGAAGCAGTGAGGTTTATGAGTGTTTTTGGACAGACGCGAATAGTAACCGAAGAGAAAGGAAGGTAAAAAACATGGCAGAGAAAGAATTAATGGCTAAAACCTACGATCCCAAACAGATCGAAGACCGCCTCTACTCAAAGTGGGTAGAGAAAAGATACTTCCATGCAGAAGTAGATGAAACAAAGAAACCCTTCACCATCGTGATCCCGCCCCCCAATATCACCGGACAGCTTCATATGGGTCACGCACTTGACAATACCATGCAGGATATACTTATCCGTTTCAAGCGTATGCAGGGATATAATGCACTCTGGCAGCCCGGTACAGACCATGCTTCCATAGCTACCGAGGCAAAGATTGTTGAGACACTTAAAAAAGAAGGTACCTCAAAGGAAGAACTCGGACGTGAGAAATTCCTTGAGCGTGCATGGGCTTGGAAAAAGGAATACGGCGGAAGAATTGTAAGCCAGTTGAAGAAGCTCGGTTCATCCTGTGACTGGGAGCGTGAGAGATTTACCATGGATGAGGGCTGTAACAAGGCCGTTACCGAGGTATTCACAAAGCTTTATGACAAGGGCTGGATATATAAGGGATCTCGTATAGTTAACTGGTGTCCTGTTTGTCAGACATCCATCTCTGATGCAGAGGTTAATTACGAGGAGCAGCAGGGACATTTCTGGCACATCAAGTATCCTTTCATCGAGGCTGACGGCTCCATATCAAAGACCAGATTTCTGGAGTTTGCTACCACACGTCCCGAGACCATGCTCGGTGATACAGGTATAGCAGTTAACCCTGATGATGAGAGATATTCGGACATAGTAGGCGGCTACGTATGGCTTCCTTTTGTAGACAGAAAGATCCCGATCATCGCCGACAGCTATGTAGAAAAGGATTTCGGAACCGGTGTAGTTAAGATCACACCCGCTCATGACCCTAATGACTTCGAGGTAGGAAAGCGTCACAACCTGCCTGAGATCAATATATTAAATGACGACGCTACCATCAACGAAAACGGCGGAAAGTTTGCCGGCATGGACCGTTATGAGGCAAGAAAGCAGATCATTAAAGAACTCGATGAGATGGGGCTTCTTGTACGCATAGAGGATTACTCGCACAATGTTGGTACATGTTATCGCTGTCATTCTACAGTAGAGCCCATGATCAAGAAGCAGTGGTTCGTAAAGATGGACGAGATGATCAAGCCTGCCGTAGAAGGCGTTAAGAACGGCGATATCAAGCTCGTACCGGAGAGAATGGAAAAGACCTACTTTAACTGGACCGACAACATCCGTGACTGGTGTATATCAAGACAGCTCTGGTGGGGACACAGGATACCTGCATGGTACTGTGATGACTGCGGTGAGATCATAGTATCAAAGGAAGCACCTCATAAGTGCCCTAAGTGCGGAAGCGCTCATCTTACACAGGATCCCGATACCCTGGATACATGGTTCAGCTCGGCACTTTGGCCCTTCTCAACACTCGGATGGCCCGAGAAGACAAAGGATCTTGATTATTTCTATCCTACGGATGTACTTGTAACAGGTTACGATATCATCTTCTTCTGGGTTATCAGAATGATATTCTCAGGATATGAGCAGATGGGAGAAAGGCCTTTCCATACGGTTCTTTTCCACGGGCTTGTAAGAGACGATCAGGGAAGAAAGATGAGCAAGTCCTTAGGAAACGGTATCGATCCTCTTGAGGTAATTGATAAATACGGTGCAGATGCACTGCGCTTTATGCTCATCACCGGTAACGCACCCGGAAACGATATGCGTTTCTACTGGTCAAGAGTAGAGGCTGCACGTAACTTCGCAAATAAGGTTTGGAATGCTTCTCGTTTCATCATGATGAACATGCAGCAGATGAAGGATGCGGGAATAGATGTTGATTTCGAGGCTTCTATAGATTCTGTAAAGGGCTCTTTAAAGGATGCCGATAAGTGGATACTTTCCAAGATGAACGATGTAACAAAGGAAGTTACCGAAGATCTTGAGAAATTCGAGCTTGGTATAGCTGCCCAGAAGGTTTATGACTTTATCTGGGAGGAGCTTTGTGACTGGTACATCGAGATGGTTAAGCCCAGACTCTACGGTGAGGATACTGAGACCAAGAAGGCAGCTATCTGGACATTGAACAGCGTTCTTACAGATGCATTAAAGCTCTTACATCCCTTCATGCCTTTCGTAACAGAGGAAATCTTCTGTAACCTTAAGGCTGAGCAGGGTTTGGCAGACAAATATGAGTCCATCATGATATCAGATTGGCCCGTATTTAAGGCAGACTACAGCTTCGCAGCAGAGGAAAAGGCAGTTGAGCTCATAAAGGAAGCCGTAAAGGGTATCAGAAATGTACGTACTGAACTAGGTGTAGCTCCTTCACGTAAGGCAGCGGTATACGTAGTAACAGAGTCCGATGAAGTAAAGAATATATTTACAAACAGCAAGGTATTCTTTGAGGCACTCGGCGGAGCATCATCGGTTACCATCCAGTCGGATAAGACCGGTATCGGTGATGATGCAGTTTCGGCAGTTATCCATGGTGCAGTAATCTACATTCCTTTTGCAGAGCTTGTAGATATTGCCAAGGAAATCGAGAGACTTGAGAAGGAAAAGACAAGGCTTGAAGGAGAGCTTAAGCGTGTAAACGGTATGCTCGCTAATCCTAATTTCGTAAATAAGGCTCCTGAAGCTAAACTGAACGAGGAGAAGGAGAAGCTTGCTAAGTACACCAGCATGTACGAGCAGGTTAATGAGAGACTGGCAGCACTGAAGTGATTATGTCACAAATATGACCGGAAACAAGATATTTGAAACATAAATTTTCATTTCTTGCCCAATTTCTGACACAAAGAGACGTGGTTTGTAAATTTTTTGCGAATTTAACAAAATTTAATTGAATTTATTAAGCGAATACACTATAATGTAGCATAGAGTCCGATGACCACTATAAATTGATGATACGGAGGACTTTATTGAAAAACTGCATTATAGTGTTTTTAATTCGGAGGCAGTAATTTTGCGTCGATTAATTATATATTTCATTTTTGTATTTTCATTGACATTAGGACTTGCCGGTGAATCTGCCCGGGTAAGCAATGTCAAAGCTGCATCTCAACAGTTATCGCTAAAAACTAAGACAAAAACACTTTATATCGGAGGATGTAAAGGGCATACCAAGGAAGGTAAAAAGGCAAAGTATAAAGCGTATGTGAATGTAAGAAAAATCATTGATGGTTTTGACCTTGAATCCTATGATATTATCCTTAAGTCAGCCTCGGATGTTGTGGCGATAGTTGATAATGGTAAAGACAGGGTATATGCAGCAGGAATCGGAGAGACTGAAGTAACTGTTATTGTCAGGTCCAAAAAGAACAACAAGCGGGTCCTTAAATCAAATATAAGAATAATCGTAAAACAAAATGCTGATCAAGAGTCTTTGGTGGTTACCGGGTTAGACGATGATATCGGTATTTATGATGGAGACTCATTAATAGTCAGTATGCCGGGCGATTATACGGATAAGCGTACAATAATCTGCGATGATGAAGGAATAGAGATAACTCCGTTAAATGACGGTATTAGCTTTAGGATTACTTTTATTGACCCGGGGGTATATAAATTAATAGCGGCATCATATCAGAGCAAAAAGTATCCCGGATTTACCGCTCAAAAAGAGTTATCGGTTACGGTTAAAGAAAAAGATGCAGAGCTTATTCAATTAAGCTGCAACAGTATTATGCTTTGCGGCGGACCGGTAGATGAAGATATGGAAGAAGCAGATATCTCACTTTGTGAGATAAAGGACGGAGTGGAACTGTTTTATTCATATACTGAGAAATTGACTGTTAATAACAATGAGGCTGAAATAGTTTTTTTTGAACCCTTTGATTCAGAAAAAGAATATGTTGTTAAATATGATGGTCTTGGGTTTAAGTTCTTGTCTGCCCCAAGCACAATAAGTGATGTTGCATCATTTGAGATTGTTGATGATGCTGTAAGGGCTGGTCAGGAGACAAAATTAGAATTCAGATTTTATAATAATGATGGAGTAGATATAACTGCTGTTGTTGGGAATGATTTATCCTCTGAGGTTAGTTTAAATCTTTATGATGAAAGTTTTATACAAGGCTATGTAACTGGAAGAAAAATATATTTTTCTGATAAAGACCTGTCAACAAAGGTTACTGCTACTTTAAAGATAACTCCGAAAGATACGGAAGGCAAAGAGAAGATAATAACTTCTGAAAAAGTCATTAAGAGTTTGCCGCAAAAAGGGACTCAGTTTTCCGGAGAATATATTTATACCATTAAGCAGGATAATGGAAATTATCTTAAAACAGGCGATACTTGTGTAAATTATGTGCCGCTAAAAGACAATGTAGTACTTGAAGCATTATTTAAAATGGACGATGGTACTTTTAAAAATTTTGACCAGGCAGGTATTACAAATCTTTTAGTAAGTGATATGACGGTTTTAATGGTAGGTGAAAAAACATCTGCCGGTGGATATAAGCTTATATTAAATAATGAGGGAACTACACATATTATTGCATTTAGTGGTGATGAGACAGTCGGATCTTTTGATGTGACGGTTGGCCCTGCCAGAATTCCTTCTGAATTAAGGATTGATTTGAGTAAGAATCATTTAAATACAAATCCTTATGTGGAGGATTATATATTGATAAAAGCAGATATGTATGATCAGTATGGGGCACTTATAGATGCTGAAGGATATTGTATTACTCAAGATGATCTGAACAAGAAGGATATTGGGGAATTAGCGTTTAATGAGATATCCAAAGGAAGATTTTTATTAAATGGCAGTGATTGTCCGGCATTTAATGGACAAAAGATCTTGATAGCAGAAGTCAGATCAGGTAATTTTGCCGAAAGGTTTAATGTTTATATGTGTGATATTCCATATGAATCATCGGCTTTGAATTATAGTTACAAATTAAAGATAGACGGTAATAAGGTAATAGATACAGCAGTTACATTGGATGAAAAAGAACCTAAAAGCACATTTATCTCGGTTGAAATATCTAAAGATGGCTATTATGTCGGTGAGGGTATAGGATATTGGTTTGATTCTGTGCCTGATCATAAAAAGGCCGCAGATTTTTATAATGTTGATGTGGGAACAGGGTTTTATGGTATGAGCGTGGAATACTGTGCTGACAAAGGAGACAGTATTTATGTCAATGATGACATTCCGTGTATTGTTCCCTCATATCTGGATTTGGAGTTTATTCCCTATTCATTTCAGGAAAAACTACCATCCGGGGAATATAAAATTTCGGTTTATAATGTTATTGCAGGAAAAGATTCATCTAAAATCCAATTATGCGATTCTGCGACTATACTGGTGATAGATACCGACCCTGAAGTTGATGTGATACAAAAACGTCAATCATATACAGTCAAACCCGAAAATGGATGGGAGGATGTTATTTCAGATTATTTTTCTTTTTATCTGGATGGCGAGGACATTTCTGAATATATTAAAAAGGTTGATTGTGTTGAGAGCTCTATTGGAACTGTATTTGTAAAAAGCGTGGATTTCCTTATCCCTAATCCGTGCTTTGGAGCGTTTACAAAGACAGCTGATGTTGAACGTCTCATCACTAAACAATAAAATCAAGAAAATGGAGGTAAAAAATGAAAAGAGTAACTAAGTTTTTAGCAGCTTTATTAATCTTGGTGCTGGTTATAGGCGTAGTACCGGTTCAGGCTGCTACGACACCTTCCCTTAAAAAAGCTTCGAAAGTACTTTACTTGGGCGGATGTAAGGGAAAAACTACAGATGGCACAAAGGCAAAGTATTATGATTACCTTACTGTAAAAAAAGTGTTAAAAAATTATGATTCTAAGACTATGGATATTAAGCTGGAGTCAGAAGATGAATCAATTTGTACAGTGAGCAATTCAAAAGGTACTATTAATGCATCTGGAAAAGGAAGTACCAAGGTTCTGATTACAGTTAGAAATAAGTCCACTGAAAAGACGATTTTTGCAAAAAATATAAAAATAACTGTAAAAAAGAATGCTGATGATAATTTCTCAGTCAAAGGTATTGAGGATGGAAGTGAATATGAAGTTGGAACAAAGCTTTCAATTGTTATGTCAAGAAGTAAGGATAACGATTACAGAAAGCTGACTTGTGATAATGCGGATGCAGTAATCACTAAGAATAATGGGTATGGTTCAAAGTATACCGTTAGATTCCCTGAGCCCGGTACATATAAATTCACTGCTGTAACATATCAGAGCAGCAAATATTCTGCACCTACGGCAACAAAGATATTTACGGTAACTGTTAAGGGTGAAGCTCCTACACCTACACCTACTGAGACACCTACACCTACTGTAACGCCAACACCTACTGAGACACCTACACCTACTGTAACGCCTACCCCTACTACAGCTCCTTCAAAGTATAGCGTTAAGCAGACAGCACTTGATACATTCGTAATATCGGGCGTTACTAATGCTTCAGATATTAAAGCAAAAGATATCAATCTGTATACAATGTTGATCGATGACATTAAAGTTTCTAAGAGTGCATATATTAAAAATGTAACCGCTAACGGTACTGATGTAACTGTTGAAATGCTTTCAAACATGGATGCAGATGCTGTTTATTATATTGAACTTTCCGGAAATACAGAAAATGTCATAAGCTTTAAGGCGGTTAGTGGAAATGAAATGGATATTGCCAGGATCGAAGTAACAAATACAAAGGTTCTGTACAATACTATGGCAGATCTTGGTCTTAAGTATTATAATGCAGAAGACATAGATATCACTAATAATGTAAAAGATAAAGTAGTGGTTGATGTGGCTTTGGCAGAAAAAGATGTTTATGATGCATATGGAAGCGGTACCCAGGTTTATTTCTCACTGCCTGATAAGGTACATACCTTCAATATTACAGTATTAAAAGGATATAAGGATGGTCTTCCTGTTTACATCAAGAAAGAAAATGTAGCAATTGTTTCATATGAACCCAAGTTTGACAGAATAATATATACTATCACAACTGATGATGGTGTGTATATGAAATCAAACGATACATTAAAGAAGACATTTACAGTAGATGATACTACTGCAGTTATTGAGGCACTCTTTGTATATAAAGATGCTGTAACAGGCAAGGAAACATATAATACCTTGGATCAGGAAGGTATTGATAAGGTTGATACCAATAATGGAACTGTTATGTTCATAGGCAATAAATCTGCATCCGGCGGATATACTCTTATTCCTAATAACACAGGTGTTGTTACCGTTATTTTCTATAAAAATGGAAAAGACTATGCTACTGCAGATGTAGAGATAAAAGCTGAAAAGAAAGTAAACACCATTACCGCAACACTTAATAAGAGCTTCTTGAATGTAAATGCTTTGGCAAATGACAGTATCGAGATCACAGTAGTAGTTAAGGATCAGTATGGCGAAGAGATGAAGAATGAGCCTATCACCATATCTCAGATTGATACTACTATGGCTACAGGTGTTGTATCGTTCGGTTCATTTACAAAAGGTAAATTAAAGGTTTCAGGTGGCTCGGTAGCATATTCTAAGGAAGGAATTATCAGTGCTAAGGTTACTTGTGGTACAGCTTCAGCAGTAGTTAACTTCCAGGTATCAGATAAATCTGAAGCAAGAGGTTGGAGAATCTCAAATCCTGAGATAAGTGTTTACACTGTAGACACTGCTATAAAAGAAGGCGATGTATTACCTCAGGTAGTAACTGTCAGCGTCGAGGGTGTAGATGGTAATTATACTGTAAACAAGGAACTTATAAAATTCCTTGGGGCTGCTCCTTCTCCCGCATTAAAGGCTTCGGACTTCGGAGTTCCTGATGGTACAAAGCTTTATTTATACACTGTTCAAAAGGATGGTCAGTATCTTACCACTCTTCCTGAGCTTATCACCGATGATACTTTGGAAATAAAGCTTCAGGCATATGCTTATCAGAAAAAGCTGGAAGCAGGTCAGTACACTATTTCTACATACAGCCTGATTCTTGGATCTACTAATGCTCAGCAGATTACCACAATAGGTAGGAAGAGCATTAATGTTAAAAATAATCAGCCTACAGTAACATATAAGTTTGTAAAAGATAAGACTACGGAAACTTCTCCTGTAGCTATAGCAACAGACTGCTATGAATTCTATATTGATGGCAAGAAGCTTCCTGTTAGTGCGATTACAGATGCAGATGTAGCTATAAACGGCGAAGGCACAAGCAAGCTTGTAAAGAGTGTTACAATCACTTATAACAATACTGTATATGGTGATTTCCAGCAGAAAGTAACTCTTGCCGGAGCAAATATCATTAAATAATTAAGTATAATCCAAATTAAAATGTGTGAAAAGACGCCACTCCGAAAGGGGTGGCGTCTTTGCGCAAAATAAAAACATGAATTCTGTGTATAATAAAAAGCCTTGGACTCTGTATAGTAACAGAATTCAAGGCTTGATTCATCATGAGCCACTCGGGACTCGAACCCGAGACAACTTGATTAAAAGTCAAGTGCTCTACCGCCTGAGCTAGTGGCCCTTTTATACATATCAACCGTATAACGGAAGATAATCAATAATATGGAACTCTTACAGACTCCCAAGCAGGGCTAGCTGGATTCGAACCAGCGAATGCAGGAGTCAAAGTCCTGTGCCTTACCGCTTGGCGATAGCCCTAAGCGGGTGGGTACTGGGACTCGAACCCAGGGCCTCCAGAGCCACAATCTGGCGCGCTAACCAACTGCGCCATACCCACCATAAAACGATAACCTGATGGTTTGCAGGCTACCTCCACAGTCCTAGCTTCGAGAGCTAAATCTGTTGATCGCATCACATCCTGTATTACAAGATATGATAAAACGTGCCAGAAGGGATTCGAACCCCCGACACACGGCTTAGAAGGCCGTTGCTCTATCCAACTGAGCTACTGGCACACTAGAACATCGTAGAAGATGTATCCATGCATCTGTGCAAGAAAGCACTCGTAACAGCCTTTCTATAGGCTGACATAAACAATGAACTTGTCTCGCACAAAAAGCGGGTGATGGGAATCGAACCCACGTGTCCAGCTTGGAAGGCTGGTGTTCTACCATTGAACTACACCCGCATATCACAAAAAAAATATTTAGTTAACGTCGGGGTGACAGGACTTGAACCTGCGACCTCTAGATCCCAAATCTAGCACTCTAGCCAAACTGAGCCACACCCCGAAACATCGGTGCTATGCTACTTCGACGATCATGGTCAGGTACGTCTCTGTTTCACAACGCAAGTGGTATTATAACTCGATATTTTTTATTTGTCAATATATTTTTTAAAATTATTCTTCTAACAATTTTCTGGCCCTCATCAGTGCCTTTCCTCTGTGACTTATCTTATTCTTCTCCTCCGGCAGGAGCTCACCTGAGTTACATCCTTTCTCAGGGACATACATTATCGGGTCATAGCCAAAACCATACTGTCCCTTAGCCTCATATGCCACCTTGCCTTCAAAGGTATCTCTTACCACTTCACATCTGCCATCAGGGAAGACCACGCTGATAGCCGCTACAAATCGAGCAGCACGAAGATCGTCAGGCACACCCTCCATCTCGTCAAGAATTTTCTGATTTTTTATGGAATATGGTGTATCGGTACCCATAAATCTGGCTGAGTAGATGCCCGGTTTCCCGCCAAGATAGTCAACCTCAAAGCCGGAGTCATCAGCCATAACCAGGGCATCGGGATATTTACCTTCTTCTTTGGCCTTGTCTGCAACTGCCTTTGCCTTTAATATGGCATTTTCCTCGAAGGTAGTGCCTGTCTCATCAACATCTACCTCTAAACCTGCATCCTTCATAGATATTATTTCGTAAGGGAGGCCTTCCATGATCTGTTTTACTTCACGCAGTTTTCCCATATTTCCCGTAGCAAATATAATCGTTTTCATGATCGAATATGTCCCTCTCGCTATATTCTAAAATATTTCTTTATACATATATCAGTTAATTTTGACAATTTATAAGTTTACTTCATTCTGCTTGCAATTTCAAGCGAAATTATTATAATGTATATGAGAAATTTATAATTTTTTGTTATCATTTACGGATTGACAAAAAGCCGCTTACATCGTATCATAAATTGATGAATCAATCATCTTTGAGTGATGCTGATCGGCACATCTGTTTAATCTATCTTTACGAGGAAAAGGCCCTGGAGATATGGTATAGATGTGTTTTAGCGATTCATTTATAGTAAGTAGAAAACATTCCAGTATACAGATCTTGATAATTTTCAGTATTTATAAGAAAGGGAAAGACCGGCAATTTCAGGTCTGATCATCATATATGGAAACCAGTAGAATCACTCTCCGTCAGGAGGATAAAACCACCACGACAGTATTTGCGACACTTTCCGAGGTCTCAGCACCTATTGGCAGTGTTTTGCTCTTACATGACATGGCTGAACATCATGGACGTTTTGATGACTTTGTAAAAATCCTTAACGCGAAGGGATATGATACTTATACTTATGACCACCGCGGACATGGTGCAGGGATAAGATATGAAGAACTCGGCTTTATCGCTGAGGAAGATGGTCATGAGTTGCTTATAACAGATGCTTTGCATGTGCTGAAATATATAAAGAAAAACAACCGCGGCCGTAAATTGATCCTTTTCGGACATGGGATGGGCGCACTGATAGCAAGATGTGTGATACAGGCTTATGATGCTATAGATGCCTGTATACTGTGTTCTTCACCGAATCCTTCACACAAGACTATAAATTCATTGCTTACAAAAGCAAAGTTTATTAGATTTTCTAAAAAAGCATACTTTAGATCAGATGCTCTTTGCAAAAAACTCACAGAATTCAAGAGCTTTTCGGAGATATCAAACAGAACGGCATATGACTGGGTATCCAGGGATAATCAGCTAGTCGGTGCCTACATCAGTGACCCTTTGTGTGCATTCCTGGGCACTGTGGCTTTTTACATTGACGTGCTTAATCTTACCGATGAAGCGGTATCAAGATCAAATGTTAAGCAAACAAGAAATGACCTGCCCATCCTGATACTCTCCGGAAGCAATGACCCGGTATGCGACTACGGTGAGGATGCCGCCGATATATTCGATACATTCCAGCATTATAAGTTCACAGAGGTAGATTGTACCATTTATGAGGAATGCAGGCATGATCTGCTTCATGAGACAAACAGTGCGGAAATAATAAAAGATATTCTGGAATGGCTGAATCGTGCCCTTGATAACAGAAGGCTTAAAGCTAATGCGGCCCTCAAGGCTAAGACTAAAAAGAAAAAAGGGCATAAGCGTACAGCTGCGGAAGCTGCCAGATCAGCCCTTGGATATACTACAGAGGGCAGTGAGGCAGCACTTGATGGCTCAATAGCTGCCGATGATGTAGGTGATGATGACGATTTTCTCGAGGATATGGGATATTTTGCCGGACGCGCGGATGCTGCATCTGAAGCGGAGTTAGAGGAAGAAGACGAAGATTTTATCATCATGGATGAAGATGATGAATTCAGTGAGTTTGATGATATTGAAGATGATTCGGATGCATCTAAATCAACTTCCGACAGAGATATAAATAACGGAAAAAGTGGTAAGTCTTCCGAACAAAGCACTACAAAGGATGGCTCAAAAAAGTCTACAGGTAAATCGGACTCAAAAAAGAAAGTTTCGAACAAAAAGAAGTAAATAAGGGAAAATAAATGGATTATGAATTTATCGCTCCGTGCCATTTTGGAATGGAGGCTGTGTTAAAGCGTGAAATACTAAATCTCGGTTTGGAAATCATCAAGGTAGAAGATGGAAAAGTAACCTTTAAGGGTGATGAATCCGCATTTGCGAGAGCCAATATATTTCTAAGAACTACCGAACGTATTTTATTAAAAGTCGGCAGTTTTAAGGCAACCACCTTTGATGAATTGTTTGAAGGAACAAAAGCACTTCCTTGGGAAAACTTCATACCCAGGGACGGAAAGTTTTGGGTAACAAAGGCTAATTCTGTAAGAAGCGCCTTGTTTAGTCCGTCCGATATCCAGTCAATCATGAAAAAGGCTATGGTCGAGCGGCTAAAGACAAAATATAAGGTTGACTGGTTCAGTGAAACCGGAGCAGATTATGCAGTAAGAGTATCGCTGCTAAAGGATGAAGTAACCGTAGGCATAGATACATCAGGTGAGTCCCTACATAAGCGTGGTTACAGGAAACTTACTTCATTGGCACCTATCACAGAAACCCTGGCAGCAGCTATCATACTGCATACACCATGGAAAGCAGACCGCATACTGGTTGATCCGTTCTGTGGATGTGGTACATTCCCTATAGAAGCCGCATTGATCGGCATGAATATAGCACCGGGCATAAACAGAAGTTTTGCAGCAGAAAACTTTTCATTCCTCGATAAAAAGATATGGGATGAGGCAAGAGCTGAAGCCCGTGACCTAATAAAGCACGATGTAGAATTAAGTATTCAGGGCTACGATATTGATAACGATATCATATCAGCCGCCAGACAGAATGCCAAACTGGCAGGCATATCGGACAAGATACATTTTCAGGCACAGGATGTCCGTAACCTGTCAAACAGCAATAAATATGGTTTTATCATTACAAATCCTCCTTACGGAGAGCGTATGGAAGACAAGAAAGATATGCCTGCACTCTACAAGTTGATAGGGCGTGTATATAACAGCCTTGATTCGTGGTCAATGTTCCTAATCACCGGTTATGAAGAGGCCGAGAATTATATTGGCAGAAAGGCTGACAAGAATAGAAAGATTTATAACGGTATGCTCAAGAGTTACCTGTATGAATACATGGGTCCGAAGCCACCGAAGGTAATAATTGCGCAATCATAATAATTTAACCCTTCTATTGATGGAAGGGTTTTTTTGAGTAAATCTAAGGATGATATTTGTGGAGCAGGGATGGGTGGACGGATATATTTACCGCGCACTTGCATATACCTTTGAACAGGGATGAGCAGGGCAATGTGTTCTCCGTGCGCTGTCCGCTACGCGCAGACTTTTCGCACTCTTAAGCGGGCCGGGCTTGCCCGCTTGCGAAAATGTCTGGAAGGATTTTGCGTAATTGTAAGAGTTGAAAGTTTATTATAGGGTTTTATGCTGTATCTGTCTACGCAAAATCCGCTTTCCTGCGCACGGAGAATATATTGTCATGTTCATCCCGTCAATCGCTTTCCTACGTGTGGTGAATATATCCCTTCCGCCTATTCCGTTATAAGACTCAATCAAAAAAAACACTTCCATTTCCACCCAACTTGTGCTATACTTGTAATTTGGGAAATAGCGTAAGGAGGAACCATATGCTTAACGAAAGAAAAATAAGGCTCATGACACAGCTTGCCATATATGAGAAAAAAGATGGGAAGGAAGATCTGAAGCTCGCCAAGTATTATAAAGGCGATTATGCCCGCTTCCAGGCCTGGAAAACCGCAGTAGCCATCACCATAGGCTATATATTACTGCTGGTAGTAGCGGCAATATATAAACTTGAGTATCTGATAGATAATGCATTTACCATAGACTATAAAGAATTGGGAAAGAAAGTAATCGGAATTTACGTGGTAGTGCTTGCAGTATATTTTATATCTGCATTGCTTGCATACTCATTAAAGTATGCAGCATCCAGAAAAAGACTGGCCAGATATTTCAGAATGCTTAGAAAACTTAACCATATCTACCTGGTAGAGGACGGGGTAGTTAAGGAGGACGAAGAATGATAACCATATTGTTGGAGATAAGGGAGATAATACTTAAAGCTTACCAGAAGGTAAGATTTATCGTTAACCCTGTAGTAAAATTCCTGTTCAGCCTTCTGGTATTC
>JAEEVK010000021.1 GCA_016287095.1 Lachnospiraceae bacterium | reverse complement strand
ACGAAGTTACCTGTAACGTCAGCTGTGAAGAAATCGAAATCATTGATGTAGAATCTGTAGAACATAGCTGTCTTCTGAAGAAGAAGGGGATACTTAAGACCATCAGCCTTAGCATCAGCAAGCATGGGCTCGATATCAGCAAGCTTCTTAACTGAAGAAATATTCCAGCCATGCTTGTCAATAAGATCCTGACGGAACATGATATCGTAACCTTCTACGTTATCCTTGTAAACGGGAACGAAATAGTTCTTTCCGTTGTACTTGGTAGCTTCCCACTGACCTGCATCCATTGATCCGTAAAGAGCACTGCCCTTAAGAAGATCGGTAAGGTCATAACAAGCATTCTTGGGAATAAGATCGTTAGTACCGATTACTGACTCCCATGATGCAGTCCAGAGAAGGTTGATCTCGTTGTTAGCAAGAGCAAGGTTAGCCTTATCTGTGTACTCATCTGATCCGATGTCATGGTAATCGATCTCGATGTTGAATCCCTTGTCCTTCAGGTAAGCATTAAGCTTATCCTGGATTTTCTTCTCCTGTGCGCTGTCAGGAGTCTGAGTGTTGAATGATGCTCTGTAAAGGCTGATCTTTACAGGTGTAGCAGAATCATTTGAGTTTGATGCGGGAGCATCAGTAGTACTGGGAGTACTAGGTTTGTCCTCCTTCTTATCACAGCCGGCAAGTACTGAAAGTGCCATAACTGCAACTAAGAGGAGTGCTACTACTTTCTTCATAAAAACCTCCATATGTTTTCTTTTTTTATATCCAAAGTCGTAATACGACGGGATATCATGTTAATGTGTTCAACCCTTTACCGAACCAACTGTCAAGCCCTTGATGAAATACTTCTGGAAGAAGGGATATGCAACCATGATAGGTCCGATAACTACGATAACCGTAGCCATTGTTGCCGAATACTCCGGGATTGAATTTCCCATAGCCGCTCTTACAGATGCGGGTACATTGTTATTGTTCAGCAGGAACTCGATACTCTTCTGGATCTTAATAAGAAGCATCTGCAAAGGCTTCTTGTTATCCGAGGAGATGTACAGATAAGCATTCTGCCAGTCATTCCAATAAGCTGTAGCCATCATGAAACCAACAGCTGCAAGCGAGGGCTTCATAAGAGGAAGTGTTATCTGGAAGAATGTACGGTAATCACCTGCACCGTCAATCTTTGCTGCTTCCATAAGCTCTGCCGGAATACTGTTAGCGATAAAGGTCCTTAGGATGATAACATTCATCGTAGATACACACAAAGGAAGTATCAGGAGCCAGAGGCTGTCCTTAAGACCGTATGCATTAGTAAATATAATGTATGCCGAAAGGGTACCGCCCTGGAACAGCATAGGGATGATCAGGTAGATCGACAGGAACCTTGACAGCTTAAATCCCGGTCTTGAGATAGCGTAAGCATACATACTCATAACCAAAAGTCCGAGAAGAGTTCCGAATACAGTTACCAAAATAGTTACGCCATATGATGTAAACAACTGTTTACCATATTTAAGTACGGCATTCATACCGTTCATGGACCACTTGTCCGGGAAATAACTGAAACCGTTCTGTGTGATGCTCATATCATCCGCAAATGCAGAAACGAATACCAGAATAACCGGCAGTGCACAAAACAGTGTATATATTATCAGGCAGATTAAAAGTATAACCTGGCCGACACCTTTTCTCTCTCTGCGTCCGGAGGAGACCATATCTAAATCTTTCTTAGCCATTTCCGATCCCTCCTTAGAATAATGCGTTTTCCGGCGCCAGCTTACGAACTATGCCATTCGACACCAGCATCATAAGCAATCCGACTACAGACTGGAACAATGTCGCTGCCGAAGTATATCCGAAGTTCGAGTTTCGGGTAATCTGATTCAGTACATATGAATCAATAACCTGAGTGGTCTGATACAGCTGTCCGCTGTTACGGGTTACCTGGTAGAAAAGACCGGTATCCGACTTCATGATACCACCGACCGAAAGCAGCAGCATAACCGTGATCATAGGGAAAAGCTCAGGAAGCGTAATGTGCCATATCTGCTTCCACTTATTGGCACCGTCTATCTGGGCCGCCTCATACAGTCCCGTGTCAATACCTGCAAGCACTGACATATAAAGTACCGAGCCATATCCCACCGAGTTCCAGATCTTAACTATGGTAAGGATGACCGGCCAATAGCTGGGCTCACTGTAGAATCTGGTACTTGAACCAAATACCCTGTTTATCAATCCAAGGCTGCCGTTAATATATGCATCAACTATGAATGTAACTGCTGCATAAGAAATGAATACGGGAATAATCATAATCGTCTGCATTGTCTTAGCCGACTTTTTAAATACACACTGGTCGATAGCAATTGCAAGTACGATATTAAGAAAAGTACCGATCGAAGTGAACACCAAATAATAGAAAACAGTGTTCTTAGTCATAGTAATGAAAGTATTCTTCGAGGCAATCAGGAATTTAAAATTATCAAGACCAACCCACTCACTACCGAAGATACCTCCCGAATATGTGTAGTTCTTAAATGCAACAACAAGACCTACCATCGGAACGTAAAGAATAAAAAACATTATGAGAAACGCAGGCAAAGCCAAAACAATATGTGCCCTGTGCTTGACCATATTTTTCCAGAAGGAATGCTCTGCTCCACCGTAACCCTCAACTTTTGCCATGATAAAAAACCCCCAAAAAACTATCTCAGATGACAGAAATTCTTTCTTTTCAAAAAGCTCATCGATTGAGATACTATCATATTTTGCTCAAAAAAGCAATCAAAAATTACAGATATTGCTATTTTTAAATAGTAATGAGCAAAATAATACATCTTTACCCAAATGCTAAAAATCGATTTATACCCACTGTTTTTAGGCTTTTTTTGGGCATTTCTCAAAGTACAATATACTCCATATACTCTATCATGTATTATTTTGCTCATATTTTGATGTATTATATTGCCAAAATACATTCTATACCTGTAGTCAATCAAAAAGGATGTCATAAATTGCCAGAGCAGCTACAGCCTCCACTACGGGTACCGCTCTCGGTACAATGCACGGATCATGTCTTCCGGGAACTATAAGTTTGGTCGCCTCCATTGTTTTCAGATTCACGCTGTTCTGCTCTTTTGCAATTGACGGTGTAGGTTTAAAAGCGACTCTGAAGGTTATAGGCATACCGTTTGATATCCCGCCAAGTATACCGCCGCAGTTATTTGTTTCCGTAACCACTTTCCCATCATCAAAACGGAAAGCATCATTATTAACACTGCCTCTGACCGCTGCGGCCCCAAAGCCGTTACCAAACTCAAGTCCTTTAACGGCCGGTATCCCAAACACTGCTTGTGCTATCCTGTTTTCCACACCTTCAAACATCGGATCTCCCAGCCCGGCCGGAACGCCAAAAACGGCACACTCAACTATGCCTCCCACGGAGTCTCCTTCAGATTTTGCCTCAGCGATCAGATCCTGCATTCTTTTACCGCTTTCTTCGGATATAGTAGGGAAATCCCTTTCTTCAGCAGGATTCCTGTAAACGGTCCTGTCTTTTTCTTTAATTGTATTGCTAAGCACATATTCCGTCAGGTCACCTTCGTCTTTAACATCCCCGATAGAGGCGATCCTGGAGCAGATACGGATACCCTTTTCCTCCAGCAGCTGCAGAGCTATCCCTCCTCCTATGCATAAAGGAGCGGTCAGCCTGCCCGAGAAATGCCCTCCTCCGGTATAGTCACGATGCTCACCGTATTTGATAAGGCCTGTATAGTCAGCATGTCCTGGTCTCGGTATATCCTTTAAAATATCATAGTCCTGCGATCTGGTATTTGTATTCATTATCACGGCTGTGATCGGAGTCCCGCAAGTCACGTCTCCGACAACACCGCTTAAAAAATCCGGCTTGTCAACCTCTTTTCTTGGTGTCGAATATGCGTTCCTGCCGGGAGCACGCCTTTCCATAAAGGCATTCAGTCTCTCCATATCCAGTTTTTTCCCTGCAGGGATACCCTCAAGAGTCATTCCAATCCCTTTAGAATGAGACTGGCCAAATACAGTTATCTTAATATTTTTGCCAAAGCTGCTGCTCATACTGTTCTCCCATTTATCCGTTTTTTATATACTGTAAAATGTTTATCTATATTGTTAATAAGCATTGCAACATAAATCCATCATTCTGAAATCTTCAAATTTTCCAGCATACTCCAAAAGCCCGGGAAAGATTTGTCGGTACATTCCGTCCCCATAACTGTCACATCACCCGTTGCAATCCCTGCGGCAACCGCAGCCGACATCGCTATACGATGATCATTAAAGGATTCAGCTGTCCCGCCCGAAAGCATCGGGCTCTCTTCATCCCTGCTGCCGTTTATAACAAGGCCGTCTTCTGTTTCCTCAATATCGGCTCCCAGTGCTTTTAACATGGCTGTCGTGGTTGCAAGTCTGTCAGACTCTTTAAGTCTTAATCTCCCTGCATTTATAATGCTCGTTTTTCCTTTTGCGCCTGCCGCTACTACACTTATCACCGGTACCAGGTCCGGTATGCGTGAAGCATCGATGATCTGTCCTTTAAGATTCCCTTTTCTTACAGTTATATCAGCGATTTCACCCTGAGCTTCCTGCAGATTGGCAGATCGTGATTTTATTTCAACCCCGGCTCCAAAGCCTTTGAGTATATTTATGATTTCTTTATCTCCCTGTACCGAATCCATATTCAGCCCGGTAACAGTCATGCCATTATCTGAAAATGCACCCATACACAAAGGGAATGCCGCCGACGACCAGTCCTTTTCAACCTCAAGGCATTTGGACGTCTTAAAGCTCTGATTTCCTTCTATCTTAAAACAAAAGCCATTGCGTTCAAAACGAATGCCCGCCTGTTCGACGGCTTTTACGGTCATTTCTATATAGTCACCCGACTCCACTGTCCCCGTTACGTTTAAAACACTGCTCCCGGGCAGCATGGGTAATGCCATCAGCAATCCGGATACATACTGAGACGAAATATTACCGGGTATATCAAAGCTCCCGCACTCAAGCTGTCCTCTGCAATACAATATGTCTCCGTCCTGAAAGAAGCTCAACCCATGTTCTGAAAGGACATCAATAAGCGGTCCAAGCGGTCTTTTTGAAAGTCTTCCTTCCATATGAAATGCTGCATTTATGCCGAGCGCACCTGCTATGGGTATCAGGAAACGCAGTGTAGAACCGCTTTCCCCACACAAAAGAGGTGCATACAGCGCTCTTTCATTTGAGTGATCGATGATCTTCTTTATAGGACTAACATGTATCACCATATTTCCGGTATTTTGGGCTGCAGCTTCACTCACAGTTCCGGCTTCAGATATAGTGATATAAGCCCCCATCGCATTTAAGCACTTTATGGTAGCTGAGATATCATTTGAGATCCCGTCACACATCAACTCACTCTTTTCTGCGGCCAGAGCCGCAGTTATAAGCATCCTGTGTGCCCAGGATTTTGAAGCGGGCACCTTAACACATCCGCTTCTCTCTCCGCAGGGTACCTTTATAGTCATATAAACTCCTTAACCTGTGTCTTTTTCTTATACTCTGTCAATCTTCAACTCCACCCTCTTCAAGCCATCCCTTAAGCTTATCGGTGGGTATTTTCATGATACGGCAGTTTCCTATGGCAGTCGGGACTATCAGATTTGTCACTGCTCCCGTATTCTTCTTGTCCACAAGCATAGCCTCATACATTTCGTCAATTTTAAACGAGATGTCCTTTGGCAGCTCATATCTGTCCAGTATTTCCAGCACTCTGACCTCAGTCTCCTTAGAACAGAGTCCCATTTCACTCGCAGCCTTTGTAACCGCTGCCATGCCCATAGCTACTGCCTGTCCGTGCAGGATAGTGTATCCGCTGCAGGTCTCCACAGCATGTCCGAAGGTATGTCCGAGATTCAGCTTCATCCTGAGTCCCGTATCAAACTCGTCGTTTTCCACATAGTGCTTTTTTATATTCACACAGGTTGCTATTACATGCTCATACTGCTCCGAAACCGGCTTCTCCAAAAGCTCATCAAAAAACTCATCACTCTCGAGTATGGCATACTTTATTATCTCTCCGCAGCCGCACTCATATTCCTCTTTGGGCAGTGTTTTTAAAGTATCCGTATCACAGAGCACAAGTCTAGGCTGATAAAATGCTCCAACCTGGTTTTTTCCGCTCTTTAGATCTACCGCGGTCTTTCCGCCCACGGATGAATCCACTGCCGCAAGCAAGGTCGTAGGAACCTGTACAAAAGCAATGCCTCTCTGGTATGAAGCTGCCGCAAATCCGGAAAGATCGCCCACTACTCCTCCGCCTAAGGCCACTATCATATCGGAGCGCTTAACCTTGGACTCACACATAAATTCCAACAATTCGCCATAAGTAGCAAGGCTCTTGCTCTTTTCTCCGTGAGGAAAGACAAACTCCAAAGTTTTAAAGCCTCTCTTATTTAAGGATTCTTTAAGTCTCTCCCCGTACAACGGAAAAACATTATCATCCGAAACTATAACGGCAGTGATACTCACTGCATCCTTTTGAAAGTTTATGGCTTCAGCGATACGGTCACCAGCCTGATCCAGGAGTCCTGCATCTATCAGCACATCATAATCCGTTGAAGCAAATACCCTTATCTTCTCCATAAACGAAAACCTCTGTCTTTTTCAAATTACCCGTCTACTTCTTCTTTTCGCTTTTTACCATCATCCAGGAGCTTTACAAGTCCTTCGCGGTCATCCTTTTTTATGGCCTCTCGATATTCTGAAAGGTTATCTATCAAAAGGTCTATTTCCTTTATCAGATAATCCTTGTTATCCAGGAAAAGCTCGGCCCACATCTGAGGGTTAAGCCATGCAACTCTCGTCATATCCTTGTAGCTGCCTGCTGAAAAGCCCTTATGCTTCAGAGCTGTAGGACTCTTTACATAAGCATTCGATACAACGTGAGCCAGCTGTGAGGTAAATGCGATCATCTCATCATGCTTTTCTGCCGTAGTGACGGTTATCTTCCTGAATCCGGCAGGGGCTAGCAGTTCCTTTATCCTGTCAAGCAAAACTATATCATCATACTCCGGCGGCACTATGACCATCGGAGCACCCTTAAACAGAGTCTCCTTTGCATACTTAAATCCGGAGTACTGTGTACCTGCCATGGGATGTCCGCCTATATAAAGGAATCCGTACTTTTCAGCCAGCTTAACACCTTCGTACATCGGTACTCTTTTGGTACCGCAGCAGTCTATGACTACCGGATGCTTTCCTATATAAGGGCCCATTTCCTCCAAGAAATCGATAACTGCCTGAGGATAAACACAGATAAGTATCAGATCGCATTCTCCGATATTCTCCTTTGTGAGTTCTCCGTCCACAGCATCCGAAAGCTCGGCAAACCCAAGCACCGATTTATCAAGCTCTCTGGCTAATATCTTTTCACCTGCAGCATGATATGCTTTTGCAAACGAGCCACCGATAAGTCCAAGTCCAACTACTCCTAATGTCATAATCCGCTTCCTTCTTCCTATACACCAACAGTCATTTTCCTCAACGCCTTCAGCCTTTCCTTAGGAAAAATGATGCCCTGCATCTCATTTTTGTTATATCTAGTCTGTTTTTTAGTCTTGTACAGCTACATTATAGCTTCCCTGACCGCGTTAACCTTCTTTACAAGTTCTGCATATTCCTCAGGTTTAAGACTTTGAGCCCCATCGCAGAGAGCATGAATAGGATCATTATGTACCTCAATGATCAGGCCGTCCGCACCGCATGCTGCTGCCGAAAGAGCCATCGGAGGTACCATTCTTGCGATACCTGTTGCATGGCTCGGGTCAACGATCACAGGCAGGTGTGAGAGCTCGTGCAGCATCGGTACAGCAGAAAGATCCAAAGTATTTCTCATATAGTCGCTGTATGTACGGATACCTCTCTCGCAGAGGATAACCTGCTCATTACCGCTGGCCATAATATACTCAGCACTCATAAGGAGCTCTTTCAATGTATTTGCCAGACCCCTCTTAAGTAATATGGGCTTTCCGGTATTTCCCAGTTCCTTTAAAAGGTCAAAATTCTGCATATTTCGTGCACCTACCTGGAGTACATCCACATCCTCAAACAAAGGCAGGTCGGAAACACTCATAATCTCAGTAACAATAGGAAGTCCGGTCTCTTTTCTTGCAATTCTTAAAAGTTCAAGACCTTCAGCCTTAAGTCCCTGGAAATCGTAGGGAGAAGTACGGGGCTTAAAAGCACCGCCGCGAAGTAAATTTGCACCTGCTGCCTTCACAGCCTTTGCTACTTCCACAATCTGCTCCTCGGACTCTACAGAGCAGGGACCCGCTATCATGGCGAAATTCCCGCCGCCGATCTTTACATCTCCGACAGATACTACTGTATCATCGGGATGAAACTGTCTGTTTACACACTTAAAGGTGTCTGTTACTCTTTTTACAGAATCAACGATGTCAAGGCTTCCGATCAGATCCATATCCACCTTGCTGGTATCTCCTATAAGACCCAAAACTGTCTGGTATTCACCTACTGAAATATGGATCCCGAGACCCATTCCCTTTAACCAATCAATTAACTGGTCCTTTTTTGCCTGACTTGCTTCCTTCTTAAGTACTACGATCATGTCTGTTTTCCTTTCTGAACAAAAAATTAAGCGGAACAGGTTAACCTGCTCCGCATCTAATCATGAACTCTTTTCTTCATGTACCTATGCATCACAAATTAACCTTACTTGGAACAAGTAAAGTAATAATAAAAGTAATAATATGATACATTGGTAAATGATCTCTTCATAATAATCTCCGATGAAACTCAAAAAACACTTTATCACTTCAACTGACGAAAGTTAGTATACCCTCAGTAAAAAGATTTGTCAAGAAATATTTTTTAAAGTGTCAATCTTATTCAACAACTGTAATTATTTCCGAAAGCATATAGTTAAACAGCGGATAAGAAGTATTTTGATTCTCAATATATCCTTTGCTTAAGTCATAGGTATCGGACGGATTGTCAGGATTTACGCCGATATAATCTCCCTTGAAAACGAAATCCGTTTTTCCCTTTTTGAATTGGGCGATCGCACTGTTCATAGCCTCCTCTGTTCCGGGAGCTGCAACCTGTAGGTTAAGATCGACCATCTCTATCCAGCCTTTATCAAAACCTGCGGAAATATCGGTTCCGTGAATATTGCCTTTAACAACGGACTCTATCTTTTTATCCTTTTTTACTGCCTCAACAGCACCAAGTACATACGGTTCCCAGCACACCCTTGAGGTAACGAGAGAAACTGCGGGAGCTACCTCCGACATGCTCTGATTAAATCCAATAAAGCATACCTCTTTTTTCTGTGAAGCCTCCTCACAGGCTATAGCAGGACCTATGGTATCTGTATGCTGTGAAATTATCACGCATCCGTCATTGATAAGTCTTTGAGCCACACTCTTCTCCTGGGCATAACTGCTCCATGTATATGTATAGCAGACACGCATTTCAGTCTGCGGAACCACCGATCTTATCCCCAGTAAAAATGCAGTATATCCTGAAATAACCTCTGAAGTGGGAAATGCAGCTACAAAGCCTACCAAAGCCTGATTTTCCGAAATTACTCCATCGGAAATCATCTGCTTGATCTTCATGCCTGCAGCGATACCGCTTACGTACCTGCCCTGATAAGCTTCACCCTTAAAGGAGTGATAATTCTCAGGTACTGTCTTCCCATACATATCCATATATGATGTCTGGCAAAATTCGATATCAGGATACTCCGGAGCCAGCTTCATAACCATTTCGCTGTAACCGTTAAAGAAAATAATGTCACAGCCTTTGGAAGCCAGATCTCTCAACGGTTCTTCCATCTCATCATCAAGTACGTTACTGCATGTCAGTATTTCAATGCTCTCACCGTATTTTTTCTCCAAAGCATCCTTCGCAAGAGAAAAATTGTAGGTATAAGGCGTGCTTTCATCATTGTCATAGATAAAACCAACCTTCAGGTTTTCCTTCCCACCGGAAAGGTTTAAAAGCCGCAACAATCCAAAGAAAGCAGCCAGCATGACTACACAGGTCAACGCCGTTATAATATATACTCGTTTCATGCCTTTGCTCCTTTCTTATCATCCTCTTTTTTCTCTTCACTCTTCATCTGAGCTTCCTGGATCTTCTTGTCCTCTTCAACACGACGCTTAAGCTCGGCCTGTGCATCCTGATCGGCCTGCTGGATTTCTGCCTGTTTCTGTGCATATAGTTCATCCAGATCGATCACTTTCTTTTCTATGAGACGCATGAACGCATCTACAACATCCGGATCAAACTGAGTGCCTCGTCCGTTTTGTATTTCTTTAACAACATAATCCGTATCCATACAGTTACGATAGACACGGTTTGAAGTCATGGCATCGAAGGCATCGGCTACACCGATGATACGTCCGTAAAGCGGGATCTCCTCACCCTTAAGTCCGTCCGGATAACCGCGGCCATCAAAACGCTCATGATGGTACCTGGTTCCATCCACAACATGATCAACCAGAGTGAAGTCCTTTAATATCTCCGCACCTCCTAAAACATGGGATTTCATTTTAACGTACTCTTCATCTGTCAGCCTTCCGACCTTGTTCAGTACGCTGTCAGGAACACCTATCTTTCCGATATCGTGCATCTGAGCAGCTTTTCTTAAGTTTTCAATCTCCTTGTTACGTCTCCACCACTTAAAACAGTTCATTTCCTTTGCTAAAAGTGCGGAATACTCAGCAACACGGGTGGAATGCTGATGAGTACGCACATCCTTGGCATCGACTGCGTTCGCTATAGCCATAACAGTCTGATTGGCCATATTGATCTTTATCTGCTGTTTATTAAGCTGTCTTTGTACTACAAGCCATGTAAACCATATCAGAAACAATGAAAGAATTATGAGCATATACATATAAAAGCCCGGCTGCTCATAAAATTTTCCTTCCTTAACCACTTCAAACTTACGTTCCTCAAGAACCTTTTCACCGGCACTGTCTATAATAGCCAGATGGAATGTATAAGTTCCTGACGGGACATTGCCATAAATGATATTGTTCAGGCTATTCTGAGGAACTATAGTCCATTGTGTGTCAAATCCTTCAAGAAAGTAGCCTACATTCGGCTCCTGGATCGTATAGTTTAAAATCTCCGGATCAAGCTCGATACGGCTGACACCCTGGCCTATTGTAATAGCTCCGGTCCTGTCAATCGGCTGTAAGACACCGTCTAATTTTACAGATGCCAGCTGCATACGATAGGATCTTACATCACTGTTGTACTTTTCAACATCAATCTGATAAACACCTGTATCGCAGGGAAGGAACAATTCATTGTTTCCGTTATAATAGTTCCATGAATTTGCAGTCAGTGAAGTACCTAAACCTCTTCTTGCATCCAAAAGCTCCCATGCGAGCTCTCCGCCTTCAACCAGCTCATCACGTTCTACTACATAGATTCCGGCACTGGACATTACGAAGAAAGTGTCTTCATCCTTAACCCAGATATCATAATTGTTGAAATAAGGGAATTTATCCAGTATACGGACAGTTCCTGCCGGTTCAAGATAGCAGAGACTGTTACTTGTAACTATGAAAACGCCCTCTGATTTCGGATCCTTTATAGTACGCAGGATAACACCGCTGCTTAAGCCGTCATCACGGGTGATCATCCTATCTACCTTTCCGTCCTTAAGAACTGCAATACCGTCTCCGTCGGTTCCGGCGAGGATCGTGCCGTCACTCCGTTCGGTAATTGTCAGTATCATGGAATTGATCAGACCGTCCTCATTACGGATAGTTTTTTCTACTTTATGATCCCTGATATAGCTTATACCTGTGTCACCGGCTGCTAAGATCGTCCCGTCAGAAAGGCCTGTGACTACTCGTGCCCGGTTTCCAAAGCTTCCGTCTTCGGCATTATATGACCAGCTCTCTCCATTGGGCGAATACTCCCTAAGCCCGCTTCCGTAAGTACAAACCCACAGATGATCATTACTGTCCACATACATACAGCGGATACGCTTTCCTGTCAGCTCCTCTGTCAAAGCATTCTCTACCTGAGAATGACAGGCTTTATCCACTACATCCAGTCCTTTATCGGTACCGATATAGTAATTTCCCTGCCAGAAGACTATAGCATTGACTACTCTTCGGTCCATGCCTATGGCACCGTAAATATCCTTAAAAGGTGATTTAGCCAGGCGGAGCAGGCCAAGTCTTGAGGATGTAAACCACAGATTCCCCTGATAGTCATAAAGCATATTGTCTATGGAATTATTGAAATCGTTTGTATTTAAACGATGATAGCCGGTTGAATCTATATAAGATACTCCGCTGTCGGTAGAAAGGAAAAGAGTTCCGTCGTCTATAAAGTTAATATTGTTTATGCTTGTTACATCTTCACAGGTCCTGACACCAATCTGCCTGAATTCATCATTTGTTACATCATACTGATAAATATGATTGGTAGAAGTACCTACCATCAGTGTCCCGTCTGGAGCAAATGCACAGCAGTTAAAAAGATCCTGTCCGTTATCAAGCTGAAGTGAAGCCTTGATCTCACCGTTTTTCAGTAGGAACAAACGTCCGTCAGAAGCAATAGCTGCCACGTGGCCACGCTCATCCGCAGTAATACTGTCAGCATAATTGACCTCTTCAAGAGTACCTGCCGCTTTAAGTCCGTTATTCATCATAAGGATCTGCAGGCTGCCGGTTGTCCCGACATAATAGTATCCGTCAGACGCACGGGTAATGCATCGCACTGAATTCGAAGGAAGTCCGGATGACATATCGATAACATTTACTACTTTTTCACGTATTACGATGGAAAGGCCGTTATCATTGGTACCGATCCACAGACGACCTTCCTCATCCACATAAAGGCAGTTTACATTTTTTACCGATTCATAATTATCGATCCAGCGGAATTCACGCCCGTTGTAACGGTATAATCCCGCATATGTACCAATCCAGAGTACACCATCATTTGTCTGTGCGATATCGTTGGCTTCGCCGCAGGGTAAGCCGTTGTTACTGCTAAAAACAGTTTTTACATAATCGTTATAATCAACTATATCCGTGGAACTATCCGCTTTAACATTTTGAGGAGTAGCCAATCCACAGAACAGGCAAAGTGCAAAAACCGCACTTGCTATGGCATTTTTGTTTAAAGCCTTATCGTTATTCCTGTTATGCCGCATTTTGTTAACCCAGATGATCAGGCATACGGCAATTATTGTAAGCATCTTGTCAACAAATTCTATAGCCAGCTGGCCTAAAATTATGCACAGGAAGCGGGGCCATTCCTTATTAAGAAGAAAATCTATGACTCCGTCACCCCATTTATTTCCGGTATAGCCCTGTGAAAAAATCATATTCACGGGCACTGATACTACCAATGCGGTAAGCATAGTCAGGGAAACGGCTTTCATAAAGCCGTAAAACCGTTCAAACCATCTCTTGCGTGCCGCAATACCTATGATCACACCCAGTGCAATACTGGTTACGGAGTAGGCGGCAGCAAGGGAATTCACAATACAATATGCGAGATTTCCTGTAAGTCCGACCATTGCGCCGCATACAGGCCCTGCAACATAAGCACACAGAACCGTACCAAAGGAATCCATCCACATGGGCAGTTCCAGCCATGAAGACAGCAGCTTTCCTCCTATGTTCATGCAAAGACATAGTGCTATAAACAGAACAATTTTCCAGGTTTTCCAATTTTTCATCCCTAATATAGCCTCCCGCTCCTACAGAGTTTATCTGATATTATTTTTCAAAAAATCAATTTATAAAACAAGCTTGCGTTCTTCATATGTATTAACGTTATATTATAACAAATGCTCTTAATAAAGTCAATTTTTATACAACACAAAAAGGAGCAGTTTCCTGCTCCAATTTGCCAATCATATATCCAAAGAGTCTCTCGAATCAGTCTGTGAATAATGCTGTTGAATAGTATCTGTCGCCGCTGTCGGGAAGAAGCGCAACTATCACCTTGCCCTTGTTTTCCGGACGCTTAGCGAGCTCTAATGCTCCGTGAAGAGCAGCACCTGAAGAGATACCTACGGAGATACCCTCCTTCTTTGCAAGTAACTTAGCTGCTGCAAATGCGTCAGCGCCTTCAGCCTTGAAAATCTCGTCATAAATTTTTGTGTTAAGGACGTCGGGAACAAAGCCGGCACCAATACCCTGAATCTTGTGAGGACCTGCCTTGCCTTCTGAAAGGACGGGTGAGTCCGAAGGCTCTAACGCAACTATCTTTACATTAGGATTCTGTGATTTTAAATATTCTCCTGTACCGGTAAGGGTTCCGCCTGTACCTACACCTGCGATAAAGATATCAACCTTTCCGTCGGTATCATTCCAGATCTCGGGACCTGTGGTTGCCTTATGTACGGCAGGGTTAGCAGGATTTACAAACTGTCCGGGTATAAAGCTGTTAGGGATTTCCTTTGCAAGCTCTTCAGCCTTTGCAATAGCACCCTTCATACCCTTTGCTCCCTCAGTAAGGACTATCTCAGCACCATATGCCTTTAAGATATTTCTTCTCTCAACACTCATGGTCTCAGGCATGGTAAGGATAATCCTGTATCCTTTTGCTGCTGCTATAGAAGCAAGACCGATACCTGTATTTCCGCTGGTAGGCTCGATGATAACCGAACCTTCCTTAAGCAAGCCCTTTGCTTCAGCATCCTCGATCATGGCCTTTGCGATACGATCCTTAACGCTGCCTGCGGGATTGAAATATTCAAGCTTAACAAGTACTGTTGCCTCTAATCCTAATTCCTTTTCGATATTAACAACCTCTACAAGAGGTGTATTTCCTATTAATCCTAAAGTTCCCTTATAAATTTTTGACATGACATTTATCCTTCTTTCTTATTATTTTAATTCTAGCCTATTGCCACTCCATCCTTGCAGGATGGAGCTAACGACCTATTAAACAGCAGCAAATCCATTCTCAAGATCTGCGATTATATCATCAACATGCTCTGTACCGATTGAAAGTCTGATGGTACTCTGATTGATACCCTGATCTAAAAGTTCTTCTTCGGTCAGCTGTGAATGAGTAGTGGTTGCGGGATGGATAACCAGACTCTTAACATCTGCAACATTTGCAAGAAGTGAGAAAATCTTAAGGTTATCAATAAACTTCCAAGCCTCTTCCTTGCCGCCCTTGATATCAAATGTGAATATCGATCCGCCGCCGTTAGGGAAGTATCTCTTATAAAGCTCGTGATCGGGATGATCGGGAAGTGAAGGATGATTAACCTTTGCTACCTTAGGATGGTTCTTTAAGAACTCAACTACCTTCTTTGTGTTTTCAGCATGTCTGTCAAGTCTGAGTGATAACGTCTCAACGCCCTGAAGCAGAAGGAATGCGTTGAAAGGAGAAATGGTAGCACCGGTATCACGAAGAAGTATCGCTCTGATAAATGTAACAAATGCAGCAGGTCCTACAGCATCATAGAAAGATACTCCGTGGTAGCTGGGATTGGGAGCTGCGATATTCGGATACTTTCCGCTGGCCTTCCAGTTAAACTTGCCCGACTCAACAATTATACCACCAAGAGTTGTTCCATGTCCACCGATAAATTTGGTAGCTGAATGAACTACTATATCTGCACCATGCTCAAAAGCTCTGAAAAGATAAGGTGTACCAAATGTATTATCAACTACTACGGGAAGTCCGTACTTGTGAGCTATCTCTGAGATAGCATCTACATCCGGGATGTCGCTGTTAGGATTGCCGAGAGTCTCTAAGTAGATGGCTCTGGTATTTTCCTTGATCGCTCCCTCAACCTCTGCCAGATTATGAGCATCAACGAATGTGGTCTCGATGCCGTACTGGGGAAGTGTATGTGCAAGTAAATTGTAGCTGCCACCGTAGATAGTCTTCTGTGCTACGATATGTCCGCCGTTTGCTGCTAAAGCTTCTATAGTATATGTAATAGCTGCTGCACCCGATGCAAGAGCAAGTGCTGCGCTGCCACCCTCAAGAGCTGCAAGTCTCTTCTCTAATACATCCTGAGTGGTATTGGTAAGTCTGCCATAAATGTTACCTGCATCTGCAAGACCAAATCTGTCTGCTGCGTGCTTACTGTTATGGAATACATAAGAAGTAGTCTGGTAAATCGGAACCGCCCTTGAATCTGTAGTGGGATCTGCCTGTTCCTGTCCAACGTGTAACTGTAATGTCTCAAATTTATAATTACTCATAATCTTAATCTCCTTGAATATATATTGTTTTATTATTTTTATTTTATGTTTTTATTTAGTTATTTGTTATTTAAGTGAGTCAATGAAAAATGCCCGAGGCATTTCAGCTCCCGGGCAAATGGCTTGAAGAATTCAGCGATTAGATCAACATCGTTCTGTTATGAGGCGCATGAAGTACCCTTCAACTGCCCCAGCCATATCAACTGCCCGGGAGTTTTGCATTCGATAACAACACATGACATTTGTTTTATAATATGTAGTAGTCATATCCTAGCGCCTCCTTTTTCTGTCTTTCGGTCTTGTTTCATCCGATGTACATGTTATAACACATATTACCTACTATGTCAATAGGTTTTAAAATAAGCAAAATTAATAGCCGGTTATCAATCAAATTGATAACTGGCTACTCTTTTAGATGTTTACTATTATAAGACTTCTCGCTGGACATGCTCCAGATATTTATTTAGCTCTTCTATGTACTCTTCGCCCATCTTACTCAGCATACTGTTCTTTTTAGTGACATAACCTATTTCCATTATGCTGTTAGGGTTCTCAGCATCTTCTTTGAAAGGAATTACTACGTATCCGTCTCCGTTAAGATCACTTGAAATGATCCCGGAGCAAAGAGTATACCCGTTTAGCCCAACCATCAGATTCAGCATTGTGGAGCGGTCTGTAACCTTTATAGTCTGCGGATAAACATTTTCACTTAGTATTTCTTCTGCGAAATAATGCTCCTCTTCATCCTGTTCAAAAGAAAGACACGGATACGGCTCAAGCTGCTCTATGCTTATTGTTTTTTCATTTGCCAAGGGATGCTGGCCCCATAGATAAACATAAGCTCTGCATTTTATAAGAGGATGAAACTCCAATTCTTCATCCTTCATAATTTTTTCAATAGCTTTACGATTTACTGAGCTCATAAAAAGAACACCGATTTCACTCTTTAAAGAACCAACATCTGTTAATACCATCTTTGTCTGAGTTTCACGTATGGCAAAATCAAATTCTTTCATATCATATTTTTTTGCCATCTCGGTAAACGCTTTAACCGCAAATGAATAATGCTGGGTAGATACACCGAATTTTCTTTTATAATCTCCCTCACCCTCATACTTCTGCATTACCATATTGTAATGTCTGTAAAAATTTCTAATATCCTCAAGAAATTCTGTGCCCTCCGGTGTAGGGATTACTCCTTTTCTTGTCCTCAAAAATATGGTAATCCCCAACTCATTCTCAAGTTCCTGAATAGCACTTGTAAGTGTCGGCTGAACAATAAAAAGCTTTTCAGATGCCTTATTCATTGATCCGCATTCTGCTATAGTAAGAGCATATAATACCTGCTGTAATGTCATATATACCTCCGGCTAACCGTCATAGTTTCGTTATGCCCAACTTCTTTTATACATAATATATATCATATAACTGTATGTCAAGTCTCAAATGCTCTTTTAATTCTCTCCAATGCCGTAAGCAATACTGTTTTAGGGCAGGCGACATTTATCCGTTCAAATCCTGCACCGGAATCTCCAAATATCCTGCCACTGTCCAACCAAAGCTTTGCTTTATTACATATAATATCATCTATCTCTTTAGGTGCAAGTTCGGATTTATTAAAATCCAGCCAAACCAGATATGTCCCCTGCGTCTCGCTCATTTTCACAAACGGAAGATTGTTCCTTACATATTCATCCGTCAGATCAATATTACTTTGTATATACTGTCTGACTTCTTTATACCATTCATCCCCGTAACGGTATGCAGCCTCCGCAGCAGCTATCCCCATAATATTGGGTTCATCATATCCTGTAGCATCCAATGTCCTGATAAATCTTTGTCTCAGATTAGGATCAGGTATAAAAATATTAGACTGCTGCAACCCGGCAAGATTAAATGTCTTGCTTGGTGATGTAGCAGTTATGGTTATAATTTTAAATCCGTCATCAATCTCCTGAAACACATTATGTTTTCCTTTCCAGATAAAATCAAAATGTATCTCATCCGAAAAAACCTTTACATTATGTTTCAAACAAATATCTCCAAGTCTTTTTAATTCATCCCTGTTCCACACCCGTCCTGTCGGATTATGAGGATTACATAAAATAAACAGTTTTACAGAGTTTACAATGATCTTTTTCTCAAAATCATCAAAATCTATACTGTAATAGCCTTCTTCATCCTTAACCAGATCAGAACTTATCATCCTTCTTTCGTTTTGTTTAATTATATTTGCAAAAGGGTAATATACAGGCTGTTGTATTATTACCGAATCCCCTTTTTCGGTTAATGCCCTCACCGCAGTTGCTATTGCAAAGCATACTCCCGGGGTTTTCACATGCCATGCTTCCTCAACATCCCATCCGTGATGTCTTTTCATCCAATCTGCTACTGCCTCGAAAAAACCGTCATTATGCTGAGTATTGGTATATCCATATATATTTAAGTCAGCTATATTTTTTATGGCATCTTCCACATATGAACTGGTTCTAAAATCCATATCGGCTACCCATAGAGGAAGTACATCCTCCGGATAACCCCTTTTAACAGCAAAGTCATATTTAAGACATTTAGTATTTTTCCTGTTGATAACTCTATCAAAGTCCAGATTTCTTTCACTCATGAAATACCTCTTTTTGTTATTCCAAATCAGACATTAAAAGCTTTCTCAAGATCATCTATCAGATCACTTGGAGCTTCCAGGCCCACCGACAAACGCAACAGTCTGTCATTTATTCCTATTTTTTCCCTTTGCTCAACGGGGACATCCGGATGAGTCTGAACAACTGGATATGTAAGAAGACTTTCTGTACCGCCCAAGCTTTCCGCAAAAGTTATCAGTTTTATGTTTTTCAGTATTGATAGAGCTTTATCTGCAGAATTCACATAAAAAGAAATCATTCCGCTTCCGGCATAAAATACATTGTCCACATCATCTCTTTTTTCAAGCCAAGCCTTAATCTCGCGCGCATTTGAACTATGTCTATCCATCCTTACAGCCAAAGTCTTCAGTCCTCTTAAAACCAGCCAGCACTCAAACGGTCCCAAAGTTGCGCCGGTAGTTTTTGACAACAGCCTGAACCTGTCACTCAGTTCTTTGGTTTTACAACATAAAAACCCACATACTGTATCGTTATGCCCACTGATATACTTAGTTCCTGAATGAAGAACGATATCTGCTCCGTCCTTTATAGGATTTCTAAAATATGGAGTCATAAAAGTATTATCTACTGCAACTAAAACATTATACTTTGATGCTATTTTTGCAACTTCCGGGATATTTGTTTCCTTCATCATAGGATTTGTAGGTGTTTCAAAATATATTGCTTTTGTATTTGATTTAATGTTTTTTTCTATAGCATTTATATCTGTCGTATCAACATATTCTACTTCATATCTGTTCTTTTTACAGACCAGCTCTATCAATCTTACAACTCCACCATAAAGATCTTCTCCGCACAGGATGTGGTCTCCCGGACTGAAATACTCAAAGAAAGCAGAAATTGCTGCCATTCCTGAAGCATATGCGATAGTATCGTTTGCACCTTCCAAAGAGCTCATAGTTTCTTCCAAATACCTTCTGGTTGGATTAGATTCCCTTGAATAATCAAATCCTGTAGGATTATGTCCCGGAGTTAAATGACTGAAAGAAGCAGTCTGATAAATAGGAAAACTTATAGAATAGTTCTGATCAGGATTATTATGTTTTTCTCCATGTATACATCGTGTTTCAATAGAATACATCATGTCCTCCTTTCACAGATCCTTCTCCATATATACACATACAAATCTCGGATCCCTTACTTTAATAGTCTCTCCCTCTTTAAACTTTTCCAATGTATCCGGATTCATATCAGGTCTTTTTTTATAACCAAGTTTTTCATAAAAACCCGCAGCTTCCTCACGACTGGTAATCACTATTTTTTTATAACCTTTTTCACTTATTATTTTCTCTGCGGCTTCTATCCCATATTTACCCGCTCCCAGCTTTCTTGCGTATGAAACCGTAGCCACCCTTTCTATTTTTGCAAATCCTCTTTCAGGAAGCAGATGTATCCTGTTGGTGCTTAAAGGCTTGCCATTGTCATCCGTCACAAGTACATATTCCGAATCACGGTCATCTCCTGAAAACTCTCCTTCCAGATTAAGATTAAATCCTAAAACCATCGCCTCGGTTCTCACATAATACACTCCCGCTCTGGCCCATTCATCTTTAACTTCTATAGCTTTCATTTAGTTCTCCCATTTTATCAGCACATTTTTTGCTTTATTGACTGCCATATCAATTACGGTTGTTATGACTCCTACCGTAACAATACCGGCAAGCACACATCTGTAATCCGCAAAGCTTTTATATTTTTCAGTAAAATATCCTATTCCGAGATTAACTCCGAGCATCTCAGCACCGGCCAGACACATAAATGCGCCTCTTAAACTCTTTGATAAACTCCCGATTATTCCGGGCAGGCAATAAGGGAATATAACTTTTACCAGCATCCCAAAGGTTCCTACTCCCATCGTTTTGGCAGCTTCAATGATCTGCTTATCTATCTGACCGACACGTACAACCGTTCCCTGAAAAGTAGGCCAGAATACTGCGAAAAATATTACTGCTATTGCCGCCTGCCTAAAAGTAGATAAAATCATGATAAGGTATGCCGAAAACATTAACGGAGGTATCAGGGTTATTACATTTGATATCGGCAAAAGCACTTCCCTTACCCTGGGAATCCAGCCGGCTAAAAGTCCTAAAAGTGTTCCAAATACTGCTGCCAGTATAAATCCGACAAACAGCAGTCTGACAGACCCCCATACATCCGCTGTTATTTCTCCTGACTTTTCAACAAAAACATGGAAAAGTCCTTCAGGAGACGGAAGTAACAGATCATTATGTATCCAGCCTAACTTATACGCTGTTTCCCATAATATGAAAAAACCAAATAAAACTACTGCTACATCATTAACACTTTTCTTTTTTAGTAAAAACAATCTGATAATATAAATCACATAAGAAATCAGTATGACTACTACATATGCCGTACTGTCATAATAAACCTTATGTGAAGTAAAATACGGGAGTACTGAAGCAAGCACAATATTTACTACCATTAGCACTGTGGCTATTATCAGGCCGCCAATAAGGCCTTTATCCAATCGTAGTTTTCCTTTCATAGTGCTACCCCCGCATCAATCTGCTCTTCTACCTGATCATAAAATGCCGAAATCAGTTGTCTGTGAAGCTTTTCATATTCATCCGTTCCCGATAATTCTTCCCGGATTCTCGGATGTGACAGACGAACCTTTATAATATTCTTTATCCGTCCCGGTTCCATAACAACTACACGATCAGCCAGTAAAATAGCTTCATCTATATCATGAGTTATAAAAACCACGGTCTTATGGTTTTCGGTACAAAGCTTTGAAACAAGTTCCTGTAATTCTAATCTGAGTCTCGGATCTATGGCACCAAATGGCTCATCCAAAAGCAGAATATCGGATTCCAAAGCCAAAGCTCTTGCCACAGCCACTCTTTGTTTCATGCCGCCTGACAGCTGAGAGGGATATCTGTTTATAGCTCCTGAAAGTCCAACACTTTCCACGTATTTTTCCGCCAGTTTTTCTCTTTCCTTTCTCCCCAGCTTCCTCCCACTCTGCTTGATTCCGAAAAGCACATTCCCTTTTACGGTTAACCAAGGGAAAAGAGAATATTGTTGGAACACAACAGCTCTGTCAGTCCCGGGACCCTTGACAGGATTTCCATCCACGAGAATTTCCCCTGATTTTGCCTTATTAAGTCCTGCCAACAAACTCAGTAAAGTTGATTTACCACATCCGGAAGCCCCCAGAATACAGATAAATTCGCCTTCTTTAATACTTAGATTAATATCCTTCAAGGCTTCATATTTACTTTTCTTATCTATATAATCAAAGTTTACATCCTTAATTTCTATTTTATTTTTCGGAGTATTCTTTGACTCATTCTGAAGACCTTCCATAGTTTGGTCCCTCCGTTCCATATACTTCTCTAAAAATGATATATCCTATTTACTTGCTCATTAATCTACTCATACAACTCAGTAGATAAATACCGATCACCATTATCCGGGAAGATTACAACAATTCGTTTTCCCTGATTCTCTTCTCTTTTTGCGATTTCTTCAGCTGCATGCAAAGCCGCTCCGGACGAAATACCTGCCAAAACTCCCTCCTCTTTTGCCAAAAGGTTTGATGCACCGATGGCTTCAGCCGTTGTTACAGCCAACACTTCATCATATATCTCCGTATCAAGTGTAAGAGGAATAAAACCTGCTCCAAGACCCTGTAATTTATGAGCACCAGTTGTCCCAACAGAAAGAAGTGGAGAATCCTTTGGTTCTACAGCGATGATTTTTATATCCGGATTCACTTCCTTCAGGTATTTTCCGGCACCTGAAAGAGTGCCGCCGGTTCCGACTCCTGCCACAAGGAAATCAACCTGCCGTCCGGTATCTCGCCATATCTCAGGACCGGTTGTTTCATAATGTGCTTTCGGATTAGAACTGCTTGTAAACTGTCCGGGTATGAAACTGTGGGGAATGGAGGCAGCCAGCTCTTTGGCCTTAGCAATAGATGCCTTCATTCCTCCTTTTCCATCTGTAAGTATGACTTCCGCGCCATAAGCCTTCAAGATATTCTGTCTTTCAATACTCATCGTATCTGGCATTACAATTATAACTCTGTATCCTTTGTGCGCCGCAACTGCAGCAAGTCCAATCCCTGTGTTTCCGCTGGTTGGTTCAATTATCACCGAATCCTTTTTTAGTAATCCCTTTTCTTCAGCATCCCTTATCATATATAAAGCAATTCTGTCTTTTATGCTTCCTGCAGGGCTAAACCATTCCAATTTAGCAATGATTTCAGCCTTCAAGTTGCTTTTCTCTGCAAATCTGTTCAAGCGCAATAAAGGAGTATCTCCAATCAGGTCTGATATATTTTCTGCTGTTTTCATAGCCGTACCTGCTTTCTATTTTTTATGTACTAAACCTGTCTCTTTACTAATCTCTTAATTTCGATGTTATAGGATTAATGGATGCATCGGTTGAAAGAGTGCCATTTAAAGGATTTCTGTCTTCCCACTTGGGTGAATTCCATATTGTTGTTGAAATCTCTGACTGGTAATCTTCAGGAGATTCTCCCTTAGGATGTTTCAAATAAACATTTTCGGGATCCTGACTTAAAGATTTTCTGCTGCCATCTGTTTTCCAAAGCTCATCATACGGAACCTGTGATGCTATTCTATATGCATAGCTCCTAAACAGATCAGCATTACCGTCTTTAGGGAACTCAAAAAATGTATACTTTCTAAATACGGGTAATGCAAATAAATCTTTTACATATCCCCAAATATTAGGATACTCCGTAATCCTCTTCTTTATTGGTCCTACATTTCTATAGTAGCTTGTTTCCCATCTTACCAATGTTACATAAAGTCTGATATCCGAGTCAGTAATATAATCTCCGAATATGAAACGATTATCTGCTAATCTCTTATCCAGTTTATCCAAAGAATCAAAGAAATCTTCATATGCCTCGTTATATGCTTCCCAGGACTGGCAAAATGCCATACGATAATGTCCGTTATTGATATGAGGGAAGAGCCAGTCATTAAACTCATCTATTTCTTTTCGATACTTTTTAGGATAAAGATCCGGTGCATCTACCGGCTGGAAAGGTCTGAATTGAACCTCAATATAGTTTGTCAGACGATGATAATCATTGTTGACTGCCTTCTTTTCCTTCAGGTCAACAAATGTAGGTGTAGTTGCCCTGCCCTGATAATCAGGATCTGCATTCTTATAAAATTCACTTAAGAAGTATGCACCTGCCAAAGGATCCTTGTGTCCCGGATAATCAGCAAATCCATGTCCGTATACATTAGTTTCACCGCTATGTGTTGTATGAACCTCTGAAATCACTCCATCAAGTCCAAGTATATCTCTTACGATAACCGGGCGGTTTGACCAGTGGCATCCATGAGCCCAGTATATTCCAAACCTGTTTGCTTCTGCTTTAAAATCTCCTTCCTTTGAGCCAAATGGTTTTATAAATGCATTAGGCTGCCTTATAAATGCTCCTCTTTCATCTATTTCACTTATTGTCTCCTTAGGTCTCGGTCTTGCTCCAACTTCCTTAGCGTGCTCCTCTGCTTCTGCATCTGTATAATCAACTGTTCCATTTACTTTTTTTCTTCTAAGTTCCAAACTGCATGCACTGCCATAATCTACTGATTTATTTTCACTCATCTTCTCTTCCTCTTTTCTTTTATGTTTTTTTACTCAGATATTATTTCTATTTATACATTTTGTTTCATTTACTCAATCATATCTATTGGAGATGTCTTCTATATTTAGTTTTATGTATAAAGATCACTTGACAGGTACTTGTTTCCACCATCAGGGAAAAGCACGACTATATTCTTGTTCTTGTTTTCCGGACGTTTTGCAACCGTTACTGCCGCCCACAGCGCAGCACCTGCGCTTATTCCTATCAGTAATCCTTCCTTCTTGGGACAAAGCCTTGCATATTTATATGCATCCTCGTCCGAGCACAGAAGAATTTCTTTGTATAGCTTCAGATCCGTTATGGGACAGATTGCTCCACCCCCGATACCCTGTATCTTATGAGGTCCGGCTTCTCCACCATTTAATACCGGGCATCCCTTAGGTTCAACTCCATATATCTCGATCTGAGGATTCTGTTCTTTTAAGAATCTTCCTATCCCTCCTGATGTTCCACTGGTACCTACCGCAGCCACAAAGATATCAACCTTACCTTTCGTAGCCCTCCATATCTCCGGACCTGTAGTCTGATAATGTGTTTCCGGATGGTGGAGGTTCTCTCCCTGAGCCGGTCTGAATGCTCCCGGTATGCTTTCAGCTAAATCTACCGCTTTTTTACTTCCACCACCAAATCCATTGGATTTTGGAGTAAGTTCTACTTCAGCTCCATATGCCTTAAGTATCTTTATTTTCTCTTTACTGGCACCCTCTGCCATGCATATTACTGTCCGATAACCTTTTACTGCACCAACCATAGCCAGTCCTATGCCGGTATTTCCGGATGTACCCTCTACTATAGTTCCGCCTTCCTTCAGTCTTCCCTCTGCTTCTGCAGATTCTATCATGTGAAGTGCGGCCCTGTCTTTTACGCTTCCGGCCGGATTATAGCTTTCTACCTTTGCATAAAGCTTTACCTGGAGTTTTTCTTCTTCCTCTATTCTGTTCAAATGCAGTAATGGGGTATTTCCAACCAATTCCAATATACTGTCATAAATCTTTGCCATATAAAGTGTACCTCGTTTTTATTATTTAATTACTCTCAGTAAACTGTGTAAGTAATCCTGTATAGAAAGTATTATCCGGATTCTCTGCAATTAAATTATCCAAAGCTTTCTTATATGCTGATGTATCAATATTCTGCTTGATATCATATGTTCCAAAATCTACGGCATTTCCTGTAAATACACCTGAGTTATAAGCTGCTGTAATATATTTTTGTATCCCGTTGGTATTGGGATCTACCGCAAACTTTGTTACACCTCCATAAAGATAGGTTTCTACATAATCCGGTTCTTTTCCTGAGTACTCAGCCACTGTCTTAACCACATCAGCTTTGATCTCCGCATCGGTTTCACCCTTCTTATAATACTCAAATGCTCTGATTCGTGCTGTTTCATATGCCACATAAGAATCATATTTATCTGACAGTCTTTTCTTTGATGTTACTTCACGGCAGCATACATAATTAGGTAATAAGTCTCCCGCTGCTGCTACAATCTCAAGATCGTATGCATCTGCATAAAGTAACGCAAACTCCATAGGAAGGAATCCAAGTTCAACCTCACCCTTTTGAACTGCCTGAGCGGTAGCCGTCTGATCCTCATAATAGGAAATATTTCCACTCGCTTCATCTTCTATTGCTGCAATAGTATCTGCTGCAACACCGTTATCAAGGAGATACTGTCTGGTAACAATCCAGGCAGCCTCATTTCTGGAGAAACCAAGTTTAGCATTTGTAACCTGATCAAGATTTAAGATCAGATCTGTTCCCTTAAACTTATCTGCATTTCCTTTCTTAGCAATAACCGCTCCTCCTTCAACAGCTGTACCTGCAATAAATGTCAGATCATAACCCGATCCTATAGCCTGGACATCTGGAACAAACCCGGCTGTAAGTATATCCAGTTCTCCATTTTCTTCGTTAATTGCTGTCAAAGCATTATTTCCACCTATCGCTACAGGATTTACTGTCAAACCTTCCTCTGCGAAATATCCTTTCTGAAGTGCCAGGATATTAACCGTTACCCTTATATTACCTGCCGGGTATGATACACTTAACGGTGACAGTTCTTTTTTCTCTGTTGTCTTCTCTTTGTTATCTTCATTGTTCGATGTTATTTGATCGTTACTACCGTTCTCAGTATTCTTGGTTTCTTCATTTTTTGACTGTATCTCGCTTGCCTCTACCTTCTGTGTACCCGAGGTATCATCAGCTACACTCTTTGCGGTACCACAACCGCTGAGTGATCCTGTAATAAATATAATTCCTGCTACTAAAACTCCTAATTTTGATCCTTTAATATTATTTTTTCTCATGATTAAAAATCCTCCAAATATGTTTTATAATATATTTAATCAGCTGTCATAAGCCTTAACGTAAGTTCTGTGGATTTCTCCAGCTCCTCAATACTTGTATATTCCCCGGTACTGTGGCAGTTTTCCATGCCACATGCCAGTACTATTGTTTCAATTCCATTTTTATTTAGCCGGTTAGCATCACTGCCCCCAAAAGTGTCAATGCATTCCGGCTTTATACATCGTTCTGCCTCTCTTGCTGCTTTTATGAAACGTTTAACTACATTCCTTTCCTTTATAACCCTATAAGAATGTAGCTGTTCTGTTACAGTAACCTCAACGCTTCCTCCATATTCTCTTGCAAATCTTTCAAACTCGGTTTTTATCTTTTCGGTTTCGGCTATTGCTTTTTCATGTTCCAGACTTCGTATCTCTCCTTCAATCTCTACTGTTTCCGGAACTATATTCTTACCTGTTCCCCCGATAATGGTACCGAAGTTTACTGTCACATCCTCATATACATGTCCTGTCTTAAGATTAGCTAAAGCCCCGGCGGCTATCGACAATGCATTTATCCCCTGTTCGGGTGAAAAACCGGCATGTGCGGATTTTCCATTAACCTTTATACTGATTGAAAGTATTGACGGGGCTGCTAATGCGGCTCTCCCAACCGATCCGTTCAGATCAAGAACATACCCTTCTTTAGATTTAATCTTGTCATACAGCAGGTATCTGCTCCCCACACAATATGGTTCCTCAGCTACTGTAAGAACTATTTCTATGTCTCCTGTGTTTATCTTGTTTTCTTTTATCACTGTCAGCGCTTCTATAATAGAAACCAAACCTGAAACATCGTCAGCTCCCAAAACCGTATTTCCTTTAGATGTTATCTTTCCATCCTGACGGATCACAGCTTTTTTTCCATTCCCGGGTTTTACTGTATCCATATGTGCTGAGAAGAGAATGGGAGGTATGTTTTTATTCCCTTTTAGCGTGGCATATATGTTTGAGGTTGTGCCTGTTAAACCCGGTGATATTTCCTTTAATAAATCACCGACTGTGTCTGTTTCAACTTTAAGTCCCAGTTCCTTGAGCTTTACTTTTAGATATTCGGAAATCCTTTTTTCATTGAAGGATTCGGAATCAAAGGATGTAAGTCTGATAAATTCACACAACAGACGTGTTCTGTTAATTTTTATTTTGTCATCACTCATATATCAATTTCCTGTCAAATAAGTTTTATGCTTCCTCGGGCAAAATAAAAACCCGGGGCAAAAATGCTCCCGGGCAAAATGGCTCATATGCACAATAATATATCTATTGTCTCATATCAGGGCGTAAGGACAAACTGCCGAACACCCTGGCCATATTGATTGCCCGGGAGAACTGCATTCGACACATGTATGAATAATAACTGCGAATAGCTGTATGGTTCATATCTAACGCCCCCTTTCTTAATTCGTTTTCGTATCTGATGTTGGAGATTATATCATCACTCACCTACTATGTCAATAGGTAATAGCATAAGAATAATTTATCCCCGGTTATCAATAGAACTGATAACTGAGCAACAAAAAAACGCAACCCACAAATATACCTGTGTTTTGCGTTTTAATATAGTATCCAGTTCATTAAATAATGTAATACCACTCTTCGCTCTGAGTGATTTCTTCTTTTTTCACTTTGTTTTCGTATGTCCTGTATTCCATCTCCGGATTCTTCATACTGACTCTGGTATTGGCAGGTACCGAACTTGTGATAAAGGTGTTGCCACCTATTACGGAATTTTCGCCTATCACAGTTTCTCCACCTAAAATGGAAGCACCTGCATATATAGTCACATTGTCTTCTATAGTAGGATGACGTTTCTTACCCGAAAGCTTCTGCCCACCTCTGGTGGAAAGTGCACCGATGGTCACGCCCTGATATATCTTTACATTCTTTCCGATTATTGATGTTTCACCTACTACTATACCGGTACCGTGATCTATGAAGAAATATTTTCCGATTGTTGCACCCGGATGAATATCTATACCTGTCTCGGAATGAGCATACTCTGTCATAAGTCTGGGAATGATAGGAACATTAAGCTTATACAATTCATGTGCCAGACGGTATACCGTGATCGCCATAAGTCCGGGATAAGCAAGTATTATCTCTTCAAAACTGCCTGCAGCCGGATCTCCGTCAAATGTTGCAAGCAGATCTGTCTCTATGATCTCCCTTATTGCCGGAAGTCTTTCAAAAAAAACATTACAGATCTCATCGCTTTTATTCTTTTTCTCTTCATCATTAAGAGCGGTTTTGTTTTTGCCTGTTTCAAGTGCAAGCTCTATTTGCCTGTGAAGATGATAATAAATATCTTCTATAGTGACAGCAAGACTGTTTTTCAGATTATATATCTTATATGCCCTCTCCTTAAAATATCCGGGATATACAATTCTTATAAGTTTAAACAGAATATCCCTTACTTCATCCTTATCCGGCTTATTATATATATTGAAGGCATCGATATTTTTGTCTCCGTCATAATCAGAAAGTATTTTCTGCACTATTTCGTCAATATAATTCTCTCTATTTTCTCCCATTCCCGCTCTCACCATTATTTAAAAATATTTTCTATGTTATTGATTATTCAGATTTACGTTTCTCATAATCCTCTAACGCTGATTTTATTGCCTCTTCAGCCAGTACCGAACAGTGCATCTTGTAGTCCGGAAGTCCGTCCAGTGCCTCTGCTACCGCTTTGTTTGTGAGATTCATAGCCTCTGATACCGGCTTACCCTTTATCATCTCGGTAGCCATAGAGCTTGATGCTATCGCACTGCCGCAGCCAAAGGTTTCAAATTTAACATCCTGAATTACATCATCCTCTATCTTCAGATACATCTTCATGATGTCACCGCACTTTGCATTTCCGACTTCACCTATACCGTTTGCATCCTCGATAACACCCACGTTTCTGGGATTACGAAAATGATCCATTACTTTTTCACTGTATAAAGCCATTTTTCTATCCTTTCTGTCTGTTCTTTTATGGAAGTATGAACTGTGTTTTTCCGGATACCAGATCACGCCATACCGGAGAAAAACCTCTGAGGTACTCCACTACTTCTTTTACGCTCTTTATTATATAATCCACATCCTCGTCGGTTATGTCCTCACCAATGCTGAGTCTGAGTGACCCATGTGCCACATCATGTACTCTGCCGATAGCAAGTAATACATGGCTCGGATCAAGTGATCCGGATGTACAGGCACTGCCTGACGAAGCCGCTATACCCTTATCATCCAAAAGGAGAAGCAAGGACTCACCCTCTATTCCCTCAAAACAGAAATTCACATTGCTCGGAAGCCTGTGTGTCAGATCACCGTTTACTGCCGAGTGAGGTATTTCTTTAAGACCTGCTATCAGACGATCCCTCTTATTTATTAGGTAATTTGTGGTACTTTCCATCTTTGCGACAGATTCCTTTAATGCCTCTGCCATGGCTACGATACCGGGTACGTTTTCTGTACCGGCACGCTTGCCTTTTTCCTGAGCACCACCCTCTATCAGATTGGTAAGACGAATACCCTTCTTAAAATAGAGGAATCCTACACCCTTAGGTCCATGGAATTTATGTCCCGATGCCGAGAGCATATCAATATTGTCATCCACTACATTAATAGGAAGATGTCCTATCGCCTGTACCGCATCCGTATGGAAAAGCACTCCTTTAGCCCTGCATACGGCACCGATCTCCCTGATGGGTTGTATGGTACCGATCTCATTGTTTGCAAACATCACGGTAACCAGACATGTATCCTCACGGATGGCTGCCTCAACCTCTTCGGGTAACACTATACCATTCTCATGTACAGGTAAAAGAGTAATTTCAAAGCCTTCTTTTGCCAGCTTATTTAATGTATGAAGTACTGCATGATGCTCAAATGCTGTGGATATGATGTGCTTTTTTCCGTTCTTTTTACCCAGCTCTGCTGCCGAGATGATAGCCTGGTTATCAGCCTCACTGCCGCCGGATGTAAAAAGGATCTCTTTTTTATCAGCTCCTATAACAGCCGCTACATCAGCTCTCGCTTTCTCCAATGCCTCCTTTGCTTTCTGTCCGAAAGTATAAAGGCTTGAAGGGTTTCCGTATGTCTCATTCATCAGGGAAACCATAGTATTTATCGCCACTTCGCTCATCTTGGTCGTAGCGGCATTATCTGCATAAATCAAAATAAAAACCCCCTCTGCTCATTGTCAGAGGGGATTATACACCCATTCACCTACTTTGTCAATAGGTAATTATTTTTTTATCAGATCGGTCAGCTTCTTACTATAAAAGAAGTTGTGAACCAGCTCGTCAAACTCAGCCCACATAGGCAAAGTATGGCACCCGTCTTTTCTCGGACATACTATGCTTTTATCGGCTACACAGGCTACAGGAGCCATAGTACCCTCCATAAGCTCAAGTATCTCTCCTACCGAATACTCCTCGGGCTCACGGCACAGCTTATATCCGCCGCCCTTTCCGCTGGCTCCTACCACCAGACCTCCTGCTACCATATCCTTTACTATGATCTCAAGATATTTTTTTGAAATCTCCTGCCTGGCCGCTATATCCTTCAGCGGTATATAATTTCCGTCATGATTTTCTGCCAGATCTATCATTACACGTATGGCATACCTGCCTCTTGTCGATACCATTATGAAATACCTCTCGTTTTTCAAATTTCGATTACCTATTATACCACAGGGTAAATAGGTTTTCAAGTATTTCTTTTTTAAATTAGTGTTCTTATTACTCTGATCAGTCTGGTAGCATTTATCTCAAGCTGTTTTCTGGTAAGGGTACCATTCTTTAATGCCGTCATCATATCATCATAATCCACCTTACTGCCGGGCATTACTAATGCTCCTCCTGCTGCAGCGATCCTGGATGCACAGGATGCGGGATGCTTTGAGCCCAGGTTTGGTACGGAAGCTATCAGCCAGTCGGTCATAACTATACCCTTAAATCCAAATTCATCTCTTAGGATATTTTCCAAAAGGTCTCTTCTCTCATTGGTATGTATTCCGTTTAACAGGTTGTATGACGACATCACTGTCAGAGGCTGCGCCTCCTTAACACATATCTCGTAGCCTTTGAGATATATTTCTCTCATGGCTCTTTCACTGACCATACTGTTATTGAAGCAGCGGTTATATTCCTGGTTGTTTACACAGAAGTGCTTTATAGATACTCCACAACCCTTATGCTTTTGTACACCCTTTGTTATAGCTGCTGCCGTCTTACCGGTGATCAGCGGATCCTCGGAGTAATACTCAAAGTTTCTGCCGCATCTTACGTGCCTGTGAATGTTCATGGCAGGTGCCAGCCACAGATGAACTCCAAACTCTTGCATCTCACCGCCCACTATATCTCCGCATTTTTCGATCAGCTTAAGATTCCAGCTCTGTGCCAGTGCCGTACCTATAGGTATTGCGGTAGCATAATGTGCTTCTATTTTTTCTCCGTGTTTAGGTTTTGAAGGATTTAACAGTTTACCCATGATTACAGCAGGCTTGGGCAGGAAATCCGACAGACCTTCAAGCAGGGTATTCCCTACAGAATGAGCTCCGGTCTCATCCACCCAGTATTTCTGGCTGATACGTACTCCTGCAGGACCGTCAGCCATAGAAAGTGAAGGAATACCCTTGTCTCTCAGCTTTTCAGTAGTCTCTCCGGCAGCTCCGGCTACAAGCCTTCCTGCATTTCCTATCATGCTTCCGCCCACACCGTTTCCGAAAAAGGCACCAATATTAAGGTATACCAGCTCTTCGTCCGTAAAATTCTTTACCTCTTCTATGATCTCGGGTACGGAGTCATATGTAATCTTTTCTTTTGAGATATTCTTATCATCAATTGTGATCAGAGTTAATGATGAATCTGCCACGATATCATTTGATGATCCGGTAACAGATTTCTCATCACCTGCAGTTTTACAATTATTCTCAGGTTTGAAGTCTTCAAAATCCGGTCCTTCAAATGTGCTCTCAACTTCTCTTACAGTCACATTTTCAGAGATTCTGACTATTGCACAGGGAGTAATATTAGCACTGTCAACACCATATTTTATGATATAGTCACCTTTTTCAAGGATGTAGCTGCTGCTTGCTGTATCGTAGCTTGCAAGCTCCGACATAGCAAAATTAACAGAGGCCTTTGTACTCTGTCCCGAAGCGAGCTTCTCGGTTTTTACCCATCCGGCAAGCACTGCCGAAGGTTGGTCAAGCTTACCTGCAGGCTTAGAAACATATACCTGGACAACTTCTTTTCCACAGTATTCACCTGTATTTTCCACATTGAAGTTCAAGGTAATATTTTCGCCATCATTCCCGGTTTCTGTGCACTTTACATCAAAATCGGTATATGAAAGACCGTATCCGAACGGGAACAATACCTTGGTCCCGACGGTATTGTAATATCTGTAGCCAACATAGATACCTTCTTTATATCTGGTATCATCCTTATCTCCAAAATCAAAAAGCTCAGGATACTCAGCCCACGGAACCCATGTAGTGGCAAGCTTTCCGGAAGGATTCTTCTTTCCCAGCAGGATATCGGAAAATGCATACCCTGTTAGAGCTCCAAGCTGTGAAAGCAGAAGGATATTTTCAACCTCTAAAACAGGGGTCAAATCCACCGGTCCGCCGACATTAAGCACGAGCATAAACTTTTCAAATTTTCTGTTTAATTCAAGTATGGTCTTTATTTCAGTCTTTGTAAGAAGAATATCTTTTTCCGCAACTCTGTCGTTTCCTTCGCCACAGATTCTCGAAAGCACGTATACAGCTACATCTCCGTCTCCGGATAAGGGTAGATCATATTCGGGCTCGGGCATGACAGCACCCATCCCTTCAAAAACGGGATTTACATGCTTCTTCTTAGCCCTTTCTTTTACATCACGCACAAAATCTTTTCTGGATTGTTTCAATATCCCGTCATATGCATCCAGCCAAGCCTTGGTTGTTATGTTAAATCCCGCTTTTTCCAGAGCTCTTTCTATCGACACCGTAAAATGAGAGTATACCTCTCCCGAACCGGTGCCACCTCTTAAGGTATTTCTGGCTCCGTTTCCGTATAACGCTATATCACATGGTCCACTAATAGGAAAATCACCGTTTTTCTTCAGTAAAACAGTGCATTCTGCCTGTAATCCCCTTACTATTCCCGCATTTTTTCTTTCTCTGTCTGTTAACATCCTTTTACCCCTCCTGTATTATATTATGCTTTCCCCGTTTTTTTAGCCATATAAAACTCCTGTAGTACAAAAAATGCCGGTTTACGATACTTCTTATCCTCCGAAAGAAGACCCTTTCTATTGTAATATTTCTGAATATAGCTTGTACGTCTGGGACATCTGAAATCATATATGATCCATGGCGTCATCCCCTTTATATATTCTATGTCCTCTAACGTTTCGATCTGTTTTTCATAAACATATTTCTGGCATTCTTCCGTTCCCTTATCTTCAAAAGTTCCATGATGACCTGTAAGTGCGTCAGCACCGAATTCGGTAATGATCACCGGTTTATCCGGATTGCTGTTCTGCATAAGCTCAGGTAATGAATTAAAATCAGGAGAATACCAGCCACAGTATTCGTTAAGACCTATGATATCAAGATATGCCTCCAGCCTGTCGCAGATCATATTCTTTTCGCCATTTACAAGACATGCAGCCGAAACCGGACGTGTCTTATCAATTTTATGCGCACATTCAGCAAGCCTGCTCATAAATGTGAGTCTCTCGTCAGAATCGGCATTTTCATTTCCTACGGACCAGATGATCACACTGGCTCTGTTACGGTCTCTGACGATCAGCTCCTTTAACTGATTTTCCGCATCCTGATATGTTGCCTCCCGGTCAAACCGTATAGCCCAGTATACGGGGATCTCCTCCCACAGAAGCAGTCCCATCTCATCAGCCAGCTTTGCCATGTTTTCATGATGCGGATAATGAGCCAGCCTCATAAAATTGCAGCCCAGTTCTTTTGCTATACGGATATTTTCCCTGCGTTCATCGTCGGTTAGCCCCTTGCCGTTTTCCACACTTTCCTCATGACAGCTTATGCCACGAAGAAATACCGGCTTACCATTTAGGAGAATATCCCTTCCTTGTACTTTTATTTCTCTGAACCCCACTCTGTCTGTGATCCTATCACCTGCACAGGATAAGCTTACTTCGTAGAGTCTGGGATTTTCCGGAGTCCAAAGCTTTGGTTCGGAGGTTATTACTGCATCTGCCAGGCCCTGAACAAAAGGTATTTCGGCATTTATGTTTAATTCAGGGATCTCTAGGTATCCTGTAATATCTGTCTTTTCGGAAATCTCAGCTTTTATCCCGATATTTTTATAGCTCCCATCAGGTACCAGTGAAATAAAAAAGTCTTTAATGTACAGTTTGGGTACCTTGATAAGCTCAATATCCCTGTATATGCCACCGTAGTTAAACCAATCCGTGTTTTCGGTCGGTACCTGTTCCGGACGTCTGGTTGAATCGGCAACTATGATTATCCTGTTATGTTCCTTTACTTCAGAAGTAATATTATAAAATGCCGGAGTAGAGCCGCCGCGATGCATACCTATATAATTTCCGTTTAAAAAGACTCTACCGATATAATTTACTGCGCCAAGTCTTAAAAAAATATTTTCGTTTTCCTTTATCTCACAGTCAAAGGTCCTGGTAAATACCATACTGCCTTCATAAAGCAGATATTCGGGCTGCTTTGTATTCCAACAGCAAGGCAGCTCCATCACAGGCCATTCGTCAAAAGAATAATCCACCGGTAATGTAAATCCCTTCTGGTCCCTGTATATCTCACGGAACCATTTCTGCCGCAGACAAGTATCATACTGATCAACAGCATAATGCCATTCCCCGTTAAGAGAGACCGTCTCCCTCCCGCTTGTACAGATCGCATCTTCCGAATATGACTGTTTTTCTTCATACTGACCAGTATAGTCATTCATATGAATATCCAGAACGAATTTTTTCTTCTCCATATTTACTCCTTAACCATTTCCTGTCGGCTTATCCTTGATCCACTTCTTCATTAAAAAAGTACAAAATTAAGATTCTATGCATATCCTACTACACATTTGTAAGATTTTCAACATTTTTAGAGCCACTTTTTCCATTCTTCCAACATTTTTAGAGCCACTTTATAAAAATTTGACTACAGTCTGCATCTTTGTTATACTTTTCACATAAAACACAAAAGGCAGGGAATCAAATGGCTTCAAGCATCGTACATCTTGCAATAACAAAT
>JAEEVK010000123.1 GCA_016287095.1 Lachnospiraceae bacterium | reverse complement strand
TGTGATGCAGATTCGAAGCACTCCGATGGAAAGAGTATTGAGGAAGTTATAAAGGATTATCAATTTGGCATCTGGCCTTCGTTCCGAAAAGGAATAATTTCTGTATCAGGTATGGGCTTAATGCTTGGTATTCAGACTGAGAAAGAAGCTAAGGCAATTGTAAACAAGGCTATAGAAAAAGGTACGATTGCTCTTACTGCAAAGACCAAGGTAAGACTTCTTCCGGCTTTGAACATTCCTAACGACTTACTTGAAAAAGGACTTGATACTATTATTTCTGCTATCGAGGAAGTTTAACACACAAATAAATGAAGTATAGAAAGGGGTTACAACATGAAACATTTATTAAAATTACAGGACTTGACAGCTGATGAACTTACAGGTATATTAAACCTTGCCGATCAGCTGAAATACGAAAAGAAGCATAATATAGCTCATGAGCACTTAAAGGGACAGACACTTGGTATGATCTTTACCAAGTCTTCAACCCGTACCCGTGTATCTTTTGAGGTTGGTATGTATCAGTTAGGCGGTAGCGCATTATTCCTTAGTGATAAGGATATCCAGCTTGGCCGTGGTGAGCCTATCAAAGATACTGCCCGTGTATTATCACGTATGCTTGACGGTATCATGATCCGTACCTTTGCTCAGCAGGACGTTGAGGATCTGGCTACATATGGTTCTATTCCTATTATCAATGGTCTTACCGACTATTGCCATCCCTGCCAGGTACTTGCAGATCTTATGACTATCAGGGAATATAAGCAGAGCCTTAAGGGACTTAAGTTTACATTCATCGGTGATGGCAACAATATGGCTAACTCCATCATCGCAGGCGGTATTCTTTCAGGCATGAAGGTAGCTATTGGATGTCCTGATAATCATCAGCCTGACGCTAAGCTTGTAGAGTGGGCACATCAGAATGGCAGCTTGGAGATAACCAGCGATATTATGAAGGCAGCTGAAGGTGCTGATGTTGTTTATACTGATGTTTGGGCTTCCATGGGACAGGAAGGCGAAGCAGAGCAGCGCAAGAAGGATTTTGCAGGCTATCAGGTAAACGATAAACTGATGAGTGTTACAAATAATGCTATGGTACTTCATTGTTTGCCTGCACATCGTGGCGAAGAGATCACTGATGAAGTATTTGAGGCACATGCAAATGAAATCTTCGATGAGGCTGAGAATCGTTTACACGCTGAAAAAGCTGTTATGGTTAAACTCATGAAGAAGGGTAAATAATTATGTCAAAGAAGCTGGGGATAATTGCAATCATTATTTCGATTATCGCACTTGGATTTTCTATATTTGTTTTTATAACATTACCCAAGCAGGAAGAAAAAGAGGATTTTGATATCCAATATGTTTTATTCCTTGGAACAAACGATAAGGATACATATACACCTTACGGCACTCCTGATGAGGTTAAGGCTAAGGTAGATGAGGTCTTGACAAAACATGTTGAAGGCTTTACTATTCAGGAAGCAAATGGTGGATGGACAAATGATAACGGTACGGTAGATCATGAATATACTGTAGTTATTCTGTTGAGTGATACAACTGAGGATAAAGTTCACGCAGTTTGCGATGACCTTATAAAGACATTTAATCAGAGTTCTGTTCTGATCCAGTCAAACAGGACTAAGACGGAGTTTTATTCAGGTAAATAATTAAAATATGGCGGGGTAGCGAGTATGCGAAAAGTATTTTCAATATTGGTTTCAAATACTTCCGGTGTATTGAGCCGTGTTTCGGGTTTGTTTTCAAGACGTGGATATAATATTAAAAGCTTGACTGTTGCAGAAACCGAAAATCCTGAGTTTTCCAGGATGACTGTTGTTGCAGACGGTGATGAAAAGATATTGGAGCAGATTAAAAATCAGCTTTATAAGCTTGAGGATGTAAAGGATATCATTGAACTTAAGAGCCGTGAAGCAGTATGCCGAGAGCTGATGATCATAAAAATCGGTGTCACTACTGAACAGAGAAACAGTTTAGTAGCAATCGCTGATATTTTCAGAGCTAAAGTAGTTGATGTTTCAGTTGACACTATGATGCTTGAACTTACCGGAAATCAGGATAAACTTGATTCCTTTATCAGAATGTTGAAGGATTATACCATCATAGAGATGGTACGTACCGGTGTGACCGGACTTATGCGTGCCGACTATGAGGCTTATAAAGAGAATGTATAAAAAATTGAAGGATTAGGAGATTAGAAATGGCAGAAGAATGTACACATGATTGCTCAACCTGCAATGTTGATTGCGAGTCAAAGAAGCAGGATTTCAGAGCATACCTTAACAAAAACAGTAAGGTAAGAAAAGTAATTGGCGTAGTTAGCGGTAAAGGTGGCGTAGGAAAGAGTTTTGTAACATCTTATCTTTCAGTGCTTATGAAGAGACGTGGATACAGTGTTGGTATCCTTGACGCAGATATCACAGGACCTTCGATACCTGCAGCATTTAACATTCATGAGAAAGCACTTGGTACCGATCTTGGTATTATGCCCGCTATCACAAGTTCAAAGATTCAGCTTATATCTGTAAATATGATGCTTGAGAAAGAAGAGACTCCCGTTATCTGGAGAGGACCCGTTATCGCCGGCGTTGTAAAGCAGTTCTGGAGCGATGTTTTCTGGAATAACATAGATGTTATGTTTGTAGATATGCCTCCCGGAACAGGTGATGTACCGCTTACAGTATTCCAGAGCCTGCCTCTTGACGGTATCATCGTAGTAACCAGTCCTCAGGAACTTGTATCTATGGTAGTTTCAAAGGCTGTAAACATGGCAAACGAGATGAACATCCCGATTTTAGGACTTGTAGAAAACTACAGTTATGTAGAGTGTCCTACATGTAAAGAAAAGATCGAAGTATTCGGAAAGAGCCACGCAGAAGAGACTGCAAAGAAATTTGGAATCAACTTACTTGGCAAGCTTCCTCTTAATCCTAAGATTGCTGAAGCTATCGATAATGGTGCAGTTGAGGAACTCCAAGGTGAATGGCTTGATTCGGCTGCTGATTTTATAGAAAACCAGGTTATCAATGCTGAAGATGATGAAGATGAGGAACCGATAATAAAACCTGAATAAAAATTATAATAATATTAGGGAGAATATCTTATTTCTATAATGAACTAAGTATTTTCCCTTTTGTTTTTTAGAGTAAAATTAAGGCTGTGTGCATCACTGCTTAGCGATCTGGTTTTCGAAATAATATGGTACTGCATACAGCCTTAGTGTTCAAAAGAAAAAAACATTTGCTATTTATTGGTTCAAATGGTATAATAAAATGATTAAAAACAAATGTAACTGGAGATTTAAGTATGTCGGTGGATCAGAGCAAAATCCGAAATTTTTGTATAATAGCACATATCGACCATGGTAAATCTACCCTGGCTGACAGAATAATAGAGAAAACAGGACTTCTTACCCTTAGAGAGATGAGTGAGCAGGTCCTGGATAACATGGACCTGGAGCGTGAAAGAGGTATAACAATCAAGGCGCAGACCGTGCGTACCATCTATAAGGCAGAGGATGGTGAGGAGTATATCTTTAACCTGATAGATACTCCCGGCCATGTGGACTTTAACTATGAGGTATCACGTAGCCTTGCAGCCTGCGAAGGAGCAGTTCTTGTAGTAGATGCCGCACAGGGTATAGAGGCACAGACTTTAGCAAATGTATATATGGCACTGGATCATAATCTTGAGGTATTTCCTGTTATAAATAAAATAGACCTTCCCAGTGCTGAACCTCAGAGAGTAATCAATGAGATAGAGGATGTCATAGGACTTGAAGCACAGGATGCACCTCAGATATCAGCTAAGAACGGTATAAACATCGAAGCTGTATTAGAGGCTATCGTAAAGAGACTGCCTCCGCCCAAGGGAGATATAAATGCTCCTTTAAAAGCACTGATATTTGACTCAGTATATGATTCATATAAGGGAGTAATAGTCTTTATCAGACTTATGGAGGGTACAGTTAAAAAAGGTGACAGGATACGTATGATGGCTACAGGAGCTGAGGCCGATGTAGTCGAAATAGGTATCTTCGGACCCGGACAGTTTATCCCCTGTGATGAGCTCTCAGCCGGTATGGTTGGATATATCACTGCATCACTTAAAAATGTTCGTGACACTCGTGTAGGTGATACGGTTACCAATGCTGCAAATCCATGTGCTGAAGCACTTCCGGGATATAAAAAGGTACTGCCTATGGTTTACTGCGGTATGTACCCTGCGGATGGAGCAAAGTATCCGGATTTACGAGATGCTTTGGAAAAACTTCAGTTAAATGACGCATCGCTTCAGTTTGAGCCTGAGACCTCTGTAGCTCTCGGTTTTGGTTTCAGATGTGGTTTCTTGGGACTTTTACATCTTGAGATAATACAGGAAAGACTGGAGAGAGAATATAACCTGGATCTTGTTACTACCGCACCCAGCGTTATTTATAAGGTTTATAAGACAAACGGAGAGATGTTTGATCTGACAAATCCTACCAATATGCCCGATCCTTCGGAAATAGAGCATATGGAGGAGCCTTTTGTGGATGCAGAGATCATGGTAACCACAGAGTATGTAGGTGCCATTATGAAGTTATGTCAGGAAAGACGCGGTGTATACAAGGGCATGGAGTACATGGAAGAAACCCGTGCACTTTTGAAATATGAGCTTCCGTTAAATGAAATTATTTACGATTTCTTTGATGCATTAAAATCACGTTCAAAGGGATATGCATCATTTGATTATGAATTAAAGGGATATGTACCGTCAAAGCTCGTAAAGCTTGATATGCTTGTAAACCGTGAAGAGGTGGATGCACTTTCATTTATCATTCATGCGGATAATGCCTACGAGCGTGCAAGAAAGATGTGTGAGAAGCTGAAGGATAATATCCCGCGTCAGCTTTTTGAGATACCTATTCAGGCTGCTATCGGCAGCAAGATCATCGCAAGGGAAACAGTAAAGGCTATGCGTAAGGACGTTTTGGCTAAATGTTACGGCGGTGATATTACCAGAAAGAAGAAGCTGCTCGAAAAGCAGAAAGAAGGTAAAAAGCGTATGCGTACCTTCGGAAATGTAGAAATACCTCAGGCAGCATTCATGAGTGTACTTAAACTGGATGAGGAGTAATATGTCGAGGTTTCCAAAGGAAACCTTGACACAACCATATAACACCTGTTGATTGGAGTTACATGGAGGGTCAGGATGGACAGTATACACAAGACAAAGGAAAAACAGAAGAGTGGATTGCTTAAAGCCATACTGCTGATACTTGCCGGGCTGGCTGTTAATTTGTTGTTCTCAAATCTTGTAAAATTATTAAATATCCCGCTTTATATCGACAATGTCGGTATCATACTTACCTCCATACTCGGCGGATATATCCCCGGAGTGGCTGTTGGTTATATAACCAATTTTATCAATGGTATCAGTGATTCATCAAGTTATTATTATGGTACATTGAGTGTTATAAATGCGGTTATCGCTGCGTATGGTGCTCACAGAGGCTGGTTTAAAAGGATTCCAACCATCATTTTCGCTATAGTACTGTTTACTATTTCGGGCGGTGTGCTTGGTTCGATACTTACATGGATGCTTTACGGATTTGATCCGACAAGTCCGGACAATAAGTATTTTGCAACCATGTTTTACGAGAAGGGTTTACCCGATTTCTGGGCACAGTTCTGTTCGGATGTTTTATATGATCTGATCGATAAAACCATTACCGTACTTCTGGTACTGATATTCCTTTATCTGATAAAGACTCTTTTCAAGTTAAAGAAGGTTGAGTTTACTTTCTGGCACCAGAATGTATTAAGTGACGAAGAGATAAAGGTATTAAAGAAGAGTAAAGTCAGAAATAAGACTCTCAGACATAAGATTCTAATGCTCCTGGCCGGAGTAATGATCATAATAGCACTTGTTACCGCCGGTATCAGTTTCTTCCTGTATAGAAATAAACTGATAGAAAATAACGGTGACATGGGTACCGGTATTACAAATATTGCTGCAACATTGATCAATCCCGACAGGATTGACGAATATATAAAGTATAATAAAAAAGATGCTGAATACAATGATATACTCATGCATCTGGAGACAATCGCCAAGAGTCACGGTGACATAAAGTATGTATACATTATAAGGATGACTCCTAACGGTTATGAGGTTGTATTTGATGCCGATATTGGCGATGATAACACTTGGTACCCGGGAGAGATAATACCATTCCAGAAAGATTTTGAGCCTTATATAAATCAGGCTCTACGCGGAGAGGATATCGAACCCTTGGTGATAAATGACCAGTATGGTTGGTTATTATCCATCTTTAAGCCCGTAGAGAATCCAAGGACAGGTGATGTTGTTTGTTATTCCTGTGTTGATATCCGTATGAGTCATATTCAGGAAGATGAAAACAATTTCCTGGCAAAGGTTATCGCATTGTTTGTAGGATTCTTTGTTTTGGTACTGGCTGTATTTATGTGGCTGACTGATTATTGTGTTATCTATCCAATAAATGCAATGTCGATGGCTGCAAAGACCATGGCATTTGACCTGAGCGGTGCTGAACGTCAGGGTGCTGAAAAGATAAAGAGACTCGGCATCAGAACCGGTGATGAGATAGAAACCCTTTATCTGGCCCTGGTTAAAGAATCCGAGGATATCGTAAGAAATATTGCAGATATCGAGGAGCAGAAAGATACGATCAATACCATGCAAAATGCACTTATCACTGTTCTGGCCAACATGGTTGAAAACAGGGATAAATTTACCGGCAATCATGTTAAGAATACTGCCGCTTATGCAAAGATCATCCTTGATGAATTAAAGAAGGATGAAAAGTATAAAGACATCATTACTGATGATTACGAGTATACGATCATCAATTCGGCACCTCTCCATGATGTAGGTAAGATCCAGATACCGGATTCATTGCTAAATAAGAACGGTAAGCTGACCGATGAAGAGTTTAAGCAGATGCAGAATCATACACTGGCAGGTCAGAATATAATCGATGAAGCTGCCAATATGGTAAAGGATCCTTCTTATCTTAATGAAGCTAAAAATCTTGCTGCATACCATCACGAAAAGTGGAACGGTACCGGATATCCTTACGGACTTAAGGAAGATGAGATACCTCTTTCAGCACGTATCATGGCAGTGGCTGACGTATTTGATGCACTCGTTTCAAAGCGTAGTTACAAACCGGGATTCCCTATTGAAAAGGCTTTGGATATCATCAGAGAGGGAGCGGGTACTCATTTTGATCCGGAGATAGCAAAGGTATTCCTTGGTGCTGAAGAAAAGATAAGAAAGGTTGCTAAGGAAAACTACGACAGGGATAATCCTGATGAGGTTTCTAAGGATAATTCTAAAAAGGATGATTCTAAATAATTTACTTAACTAAACATATCCCCATCTTTTTAGGAAGGTGGGGATATCTTATTTTCAGGGAGTGTTTAGACATTGACTGAAATAATCCTTGATTTTTAATACTGAAATAATTATAATTTCGTTTATGTATATAATGTGATTTTAACAATGACCGGAGATATATACAGGTGTATTTCCAAAGAATAATAATTCCTGTAGTAAGGAAGAGATATGAAGGTTGTACTTGATAAGCTGACAAAGAGATTCCCTAACAGAAACAAAAAGATCAAAACCGAGGTTGTAGCTGTAGATAATTTTACATTCGAGATACCTGACGGTACATTGGTTGGACTGCTCGGACCTTCAGGATGCGGTAAGAGTACCACGCTTAATCTTATATCCGGACTTGAAAAGCCTACCTCGGGTAAAGTTTTCTTTGGTGATACAGATGTGACAAATATGGCTCCTGAGGACAGGGGGGTCGGCCTCGTTTTTCAGAATTATGCGCTTTACCCGCATCTTACTGTCAGGGAAAACATTATGTTTCCTCTGCAAAACTTCAAGGGCGATAAGAA
>JAEEVK010000122.1 GCA_016287095.1 Lachnospiraceae bacterium | reverse complement strand
TCCAGGATTTTATCATACTTTTCTTCAAAATCTGAATGTAATTTCTTGTATTCTTCACTGTTGGCTTTGATATCCTTTGTGTAGGCATGCATATCAAAGATTTCTCCCGCACTGTGACGCTCGATGACATGCAGTGCTACGTTTGAGCAGTAAGCCGAGATACGCTCGAAACTGGTGAGGCATTCAACCAAGGATATACCGCTCTGTACCGTACATTGGCCGTTTTGGAGCCTGTGCACATGACGTTCCCTGATCTTTTCGCTCATGGAGGAAATGACATCTCTTAATGGCTCTACCTTATGAGCCAGATTGGGTTCATCCATCGTAAGTGAGCCAACGGTGGTCTTTATGACCTCATAAACTGCATCGCTCAGCAGTCCAAGTTCTTTTTTTGCAATAGGAGAGAAGGTGATCTTTTCATTCCTGTTATACTCTGCTACATCGTAAAGCTTTATACAGTGATCGCCCATTCTTTCAAAATCCATAACCGAGTGCAGGATCTCTGTGGCGAGCTTCTGCTCTTCGGGGCGGAGCTGACAGGCATTGACTTTTACCATATAGTCATTAAGGACGGTTTCGGATTTGTCAAGGAACCGCTCATTTTCGTTCAGAAGCTCGACTTCCTTTTCGTTGAACTCTTCGTGCATATCCATTGCGATACCATAATTTTCTATTACGGTAGTGCCCATGCCGTTGATAACCTTTCGACACTGCTCAAGTGCTACTGAAGGAGTTTTTAAGAAGATCACGTCGAGCATGGCCAGCTCCTGGTCAATCTTGCTGGGCTTGTTATCCTTGCGGATTTTCTTTACCACCTTGGAAACTACCGAGCACCAGGGCAGGAAGAAGAGGCTGACGATTATATTGTAAACAGTGTTAAAATCAGCTATGTTACCACGGTTCATGACTGCATCCATATTTACTATGTTGAGCGGAACGATAGCCAGATAAAAGACGAGCATACCCAGGATACCGCCGACCGTGCTTATGAAAAACTGGGATAGTGCAACCTGCTGTGCTTCTTTTTTTGTGCCGATGCTGGCCAAAAATACAGGAAAAAGTTTACCGATGCTGATACCAATGACCATGGGTGCAACTATCGCCATAGTGATATTACCGGTAGCGGCTGCTACTGCCTGTACGATACCTACTGCAGCTGAGGAGCTCTGAAGGATCATGGCGAGCAGTATACCCAGTACCAGCCCTATGAAAGGATTTGTAAATGTAGTAAATGCTTCATGAAAGGATTCGGAGGTTTTTAACGGATCGAGAGCGACCTCCATGGTTGTCATACCAAAGAAAAGGATACCGAATCCGAGCAGGATCGATGCGGTGTCGTTTGCTTTTTTCTTTTTGCTGATGAGCATTATAAATGCTCCGATACCGATCATGAGAGGTGCAAATGATGAAGGCTTTAACATACCAAGGATGGCACTGCCGTTGCCGGATACATCACCTAAACGGAGTATCTGACCTGTGACCGTGGTACCGATATTGGCTCCTAGTAAAACGGGGATGGTTTGCACAAGCTTCATGATGCCGGCATTTACAAAACCGACCAGCATGATGGTAGTGGCAGATGAACTCTGTATAACACCCGTTACCAGCACACCAAATGCCAAACCTTTAAAACGGTTGCCGGTGAGCTTTTCCAGAGTTTTCTCCAGCTTGGCACCTGCAAGCCTCTCCAGGGATGCACCCAGATATTTCATCCCATATAAAAATAAACCGATTCCGCCAATAAGCTGCAAAATATGACTTAAATCCATGATATACCTCGAATTCTGTATACAAATACTTACTATATTATGCAACAAAAAAACAAATATGCCCAAATCACTTCATTATATATAATAGAAGATTTTTACGTTTTTGGCAAGATATTTTGTGAGTATTTTCGTAAAAAAAATTCTTATTATTATTGAAATTTACTCTGTGATTTGATATAATTTTATCTTGTTTTGAGGGATAATATGGGTCCGAGTCAAAAAATATGAGGGAGGCGGGAAAAGTGCAGAAAATTGGCTTTGATAATGACAAATATCTTAAAATGCAGTCAGAGCATATTAAGGAGCGTATAGAGAGCTTTGGAGGAAAGCTTTATCTTGAATTCGGAGGAAAACTTTTCGACGATTTTCACGCTTCACGTGTACTCCCGGGCTTTGCTCCGGACTCAAAAATAAGAATGCTTGCACAGCTTAAGGATGATGCTGAGATAGTTATAGCTATAAATGCGGATGATATCGCTAAAAACAAAGTAAGAGGTGATCTCGGCATAACCTACGACGCAGATGTTCTCCGTCTCATCGATGCTTTCAGGGGATACGGACTTTTTGTGGGCAGCGTGGTACTTACCCGTTATGCATCCCAGCCCAGTGCAGATGCATTTATCAAAAAGCTTGAATCGCTGGGACTTAAGGTTTACAGACATTATTCCATACCCGGGTATCCCGCTAATATTCCGCTGATCGTCAGTGATGAGGGCTACGGAAAGAATGAATATATAGAGACACAGAAATCACTGATAGTAGTAACGGCTCCCGGACCCGGCAGCGGAAAGATGGCTACCTGTCTGTCACAGCTTTACCATGACAATAAGCGCGGCATCAAGGCGGGCTATGCTAAGTTCGAGACCTTCCCTGTGTGGAACCTGCCGCTTAAGCATCCGGTAAACATAGCTTACGAGGCTGCTACTGCCGACTTAAACGATGTAAACATGATCGACCCGTTCCAGCTTGAGGCCTACGGACAGATGACGGTTAATTACAATCGTGATGTAGAGGTATTCCCTGTACTTAACGCGATGTTTGAAACCATCCTCGGAGAGTCACCCTATAAGTCACCTACCGACATGGGTGTAAATATGGTTGGGAACTGTATCATAGATGATGAAGTGGTTTCTGAAGCTGCAAAACAGGAGATCATCAGACGTTATTACAACACTCTGTGCCAGCAGCGCCAGGGTAACTGCGGCGAGGATCAGGCATTAAAGATCGATCTCCTGATGAAGCAGGCAGGTATCACTATCGAGGACAGACCTGTAGTAAAGGCAGCGGTAGAAAAGGCAGAGGCTACAGGAGAGCCTGCCGCAGCTATAGAGCTTCCTGATGGACAGGTGATCACAGGAAAGACGAGTTCACTGCTCGGAGCATCATCTGCGATGCTGCTTAACGCATTAAAGACTTTGGGCGGTATTGATGACAGGATAGAGCTTATCTCACCCAGCATCATAGAGCCTATACAGGATTTAAAGGTAAATCACCTTGGAAATCACAATCCGCGTCTGCATACGGATGAGGTACTGATAGCACTTTCGATATGTGCGGTAACCGATCCTTTGGCAGAGACCGCCATGCAGCAGATAGAAAAACTGAAGGGCTGTGAAGTACATTCAAGTGTAATACTTGCCCAGGTAGATACAAATACTTTCAGAAAGTTAGGCGTAAACCTTACCTGTGAGCCGGTATACCAGAGTAAAAAGTTATACCATAAGTAATAGATTTTTGATAAATGAAGTATATAAAACAAAAAGGAGAAGAAACTATGGAGAGATTTGTCGGAACAGTATCCAGAGGCGTACGTGCACCCATTATCAAGCAGGGGGACGACATAGCACAGATCGTAATAGACAGTGTACTTGCTGCAGCAAAGGGTGAGGGTTTTGAACTCAGAGACAGGGACGTAGTGGCAGTTACAGAGGCAGTAGTTGCCCGTGCCATGGGTAACTATGCATCAGTTGACCAGATAGCTAAGGATATAAAGAACAAATACGGAGAGAAGACTATTGGTGTTATATTCCCTATTCTTAGCCGTAACCGTTTTGCTATCTGCCTTAAGGGTATCGCAAGAGGAGCAAAGAAGATCGTACTTATGCTCAGCTACCCTTCGGATGAGGTAGGAAACCATCTTATCGACCTTGATTCACTGGATGAAAAGGGTATCAATCCCTGGACAGATGTTTTGACAGAAAAGCAGTTCCGCGATTATTTCGGTATTGTAAAGCATCCCTTCACAGGTGTTGATTATATCCAGTATTATAAAGAGCTCATCGAGAGCCAGGACTGTGAATGTGAGGTAATCCTTGCAAATGACTGCAGGACAATCCTTAAATATACAAAGGATGTGCTTTGCTGCGATATCCATACCAGGGCACGTACCAAGAGACTGCTCAAGGCAGCGGGCGGCGAGACAATCTTAGGACTTGATGAAATACTTAACGCACCTGTTGATGGCAGTGGATGCAACAGCCAGTATGGTCTGCTTGGTTCAAACAAGGCTACGGAAGAGACTGTAAAGCTTTTCCCTGACGGGGCACAGCCCATAGTTGACAGGATAGCAGCAGAGCTTAAGGCTAAGACAGGAAAGAACATCGAAGTAATGGTATATGGCGACGGTGCATTTAAGGATCCCGTAGGAAAGATTTGGGAGCTGGCAGACCCCGTAGTTTCACCTTTCCATACAGCAGGCCTTGTAGGACAGCCCAACGAGTTAAAACTTAAGTACCTGGCAGACAATGATTTTGCAGATCTTAAGGGAGATGCTCTTAAGGCAGCTATTGAGGCACGTATCCGTGAGAAGGATGCTGACCTTGAGAAGAATAAGGATAAATCACTTGTAGGAGATATGGTATCCCAGGGTACTACTCCCAGAAGACTGACAGACCTTATCGGATCACTCTGTGACCTTACCTCTGGCAGCGGTGACAAGGGTACTCCTATCATCCTTATCCAGGGATACTTCGATAACCTGAGTAAGGGATATTAATATATTTTTACGCTGTTTCCATGTTCTCTGTCAACAGCAGGCTGGAGTGACGGTCCGGGATAAAACCCTTTAGCGAGCAAGAGGATATGCTTCAGTCATAGACACATTTATATACGAAAAAAACCGGCTTACCAAGCCGGTTTTTTAGTGCAGTATTAGCGTGTCCGGCATCAGCCGGACATGCGATTTACAAGCGTTCGTATAATAAATGCGGATAGGACTGTATAGCATATCCTTGCGAGCGGTTGCGGGTTTTAGACCGGATTGTTGCTACGGCCTGCGTCAATTCATTACTCCGCACTTCCGTTGTACTTCTCAATGATCTTGTGAATACGATCTGTAGGATCCAGGAACTCACTGATGGAGAAGTCATGGTTCAAAGTATCGATGATCAGAGCGATATACTTACTCATATCAGCAGTAATGTAGTACTCTCTCTCTAAAAGCTCGGGAGTCTGGTAGATAAGGTTTGTAGTAACAACCCTGTCAAACAGTCCTTCTTTATAAGCTTTATCAAATCTGTCAAGACCGTCAGTGAAAAGACCGAATGTAGCACAGAAGAAAATCCTGCCGGCACCGCGCTTACGAAGCTCGCTGCCAACCTCCAGCATACTGTCACCGGAAGAGATCATGTCGTCAAGGATGATAACATCCTTGCCCTTGATATCTGCACCGAGGTATTCATGTGCCACGATAGGGTTACGGCCGTTTACAACCTTGGTGTAGTCCCTACGCTTATAGAACATACCGATGTCAAGGCCTAAAACGTTACCGAAATAGATGGAACGGCCCATGGCACCCTCATCAGGGCTGATGATCATCATGTTTTCAGGAGTCATCTTTATGTCGGGAACATTGTTTAACAAAGCCTTGATAAACTGATAGGTAGGCTTGATAGTTTCAAAAGTCTTTAACGGGATAGCATTCTGTACCTTGGGCTCGTGAGCATCAAAGGTGATAACGCTGTCTACGCCCATGCTGTAAAGCTCTTCCAGAGCCATAGCACAGTCGAGGGACTCCCTTGCGGTACGCTTATCCTGACGGCTTTCATACAGATACGGCATAATAACGGTGATACGTCTTGCTTTTCCGCCTGCTGCACCTATGATACGTTTCAAATCCTGGAAATGATCATCAGGTGACATGTGGTTCCTGTGGCCGCGTACGGTGTACTCAAGGCTGTAATTTGTAACATCTACGAGGATGTAGAGGTCATAACCTCTTACTGACTCATTGATTACGCCTTTGCCTTCACCGGTACCGAAACGGGGACACACGGAGTTGATCAGGAAGGTATCTCTCTGGTAACCCGAGAAAGCAAGAGTAGAGGTGTGCTCATTATCTCTGCCGCCACGCCAGGAAACGAGATAATCGTTTACCTTTTTGCCCAGTTCCTCGGAGCTCTTCAGAGCTATGATACCAAGCTTCCCTACAGGGATGGTTTCGAGAAAATCACTTTGAATTGACATAAAATCTCTCCTTATGATTTGTGGTGTATATTTTTATAATTTGGTTCTGATATCACTCCCGATGAGCTTTATAAAATCATAGTCCTTCATAAAGCGGGAGAAAATCCTGTCTCCGTATCTGTCATGCAGGTTCTTTGGAGAAAGATTGGACGAGATGACTGTGGAAAGACCTTTAAGCAGCCTTTCATTGATAATCGAATAAAGCTGGGTTTCCGTAAAGGTATTTGACATCTCAGATCCTAAATCGTCTATTATAAGCAGTTCGCAGGTGATCACACTGTCGCGATAGGAACTCTGCTCTTTATAATCGTTATCCGACCTGATATATTTTGACAGCATATCGAAAAGACTGAAGGTGGTATAGTACATAACGGTATGCTTTGATCTTAAAACCTCGTTTGCGATACAGTTTGTAAGGAATGTCTTTCCAAGTCCGGTACTGCCGTATATCAGAAGATTTTTATGTTCCTTGTCAAAATCCTGGGTAAAAGCCTTGACTTTTTCGTATACTGAAAGAATATTTTTATAAGGAGTGCATTGCAGTTCCTTATCATAATCCTCTAATTCATTTGAATATAATTCGGCATTAAATGTAGCAAAATTTTCTTTGGATAAAACATCCTTTATATTTGACGATTCAAGGATGAGCTCGGTCTCGGCGACCTTAAAACATTCACAGGGTTCATTGCCTATAAAGCCTGTATCCTTGCATTTTGGACATTCGAAGTGCTCCTCAAGATAATCGGGTGTGTACCCGTTTTCTGTAAGGAGCCTTTTCTTTTCATCTGATAATTGTTTTATATTTTCATTTAACTTAAGCAGCGCACTATCATCACCCATGAGGGCTGATTTACCCGCATTTACTGAAACAGATGCTATGCAGGAGTCTATTTCTTTGATCTCAGGGAGTTTTTCATAGACTTCGGCAATCCTCTTGTCCAACTCGTAACGGGCATGCATTCGTTTGTTATCAAATCTCTGCATCAGTACATCATACTGGTAGTTGCTTAATTTCATTTCTCACCCCGTTTACTGTATTCCGAGCTTTTTCTTTTCGAAAGCCAGATAATCAGCATCTGTATAAACTCTCTGTGTAAAATCCTGGGTTTTTGACTTTGAAACCCTGGTATTGGCAGCCTTTGCGGCGGTTATAACAGGGGTAGCATCCAGAGTCCTGGCTTCTTCAAGTGTCTTTATACCCTGGTCATGCCAGCTTTTTAAAATTTTGTTTGCATATCTGAAGTCGGTCTTTTGAGTGCCTAAAACTGCTTTGTTACAAGCTTCATATACCATATCATCAGAAAAACGATAATCATAGTACCATGTGGTCACTAACTGAAGTTCAGCATCATGTAAAGGCCTGTTAAGACTGAAGGCTTTTTTTACTCCAGAAAATTGAGATGCAAAAAACTCAGAATCTTTCATAGCGTCTTGAATAGAAGATATGCCCTTTTTATGCCAATTGATAGCTATTTTTTCTATATAGCGATCCTGTGTTTTACCCTTTTCGATACAAGAATCATAAAGAAAACAAATCAATTCTACTGGAAGTCCTAATTCTTCAAAAATATATGAAATAGTTTGAAGGCTTTTAGTAGTAATAGGTTTACCAAAAGCATATTCAATATAATCAACTAATTTATTAAAATCAGGATAATCTTTTCTGAAGGCAGCGATAGTCTCCATTGAATAATTGGGTCTAACCTTTGGTTCTTCGATCTCCTTGGGCTCATCCTCAGTCTTTTTATCATTTGAGCCCTTTACTTTCTTGTTCCTGATGTCCTCGATATCGTTGATATTGTCATCGGAGCGTCTGCCATAGGGTTTGCCGTTCAAAATGACCGGAGCCGGTACAGAGCGGGAACTTCTTTGGTTTGCATCAGAAAAAAGAGATATATCTGTA
>JAEEVK010000121.1 GCA_016287095.1 Lachnospiraceae bacterium | reverse complement strand
GGAGAAGCAGGATTTAGCTGTAAAGGAATTGGGATTTACATGCTGGAAGTAAATCATTGAAAAACATGTATTTGTTAGGAGAAAACATAATGTCGGATGTATTTGTTAGCCACAGCTCAAAGGATAAGACGGCGGCAGATGGAATAGTAGAATTCCTGGAATCAAGAGGCGTGTCATGCTGGATAGCCCCAAGGAATATAGTCCCGGGAAGTGACTGGGCAGCATCTATCAGCACAGCTATAACGGCTTCAAGGATTTTTCTGCTTATTTATAGTGTGAACACTGCGGAATCAGAGCAGTGTTCACGGGAAATGAGTCTTGCCGAATCCACCAAGAGTGTGTCGATCATACCATATAAAGTGGATGGGGCGGAGCTGAAAGGGGCATACCTATACTATCTTACGGGTGCTCATTGGGTAACAGCAGATGTTAAAAAGAAGGATTATAAATATGAAGAGTTATATTCCTTTATAGCAGGGATACTCGGCAAAAATGTCCAGAATATCAATGCTAATACCTACATAGATCATCTTCACATAGAAAATGCGGAGAAGTTTCCCGAAGATTTGTCTGAGGCTATGAAAAAATATGTGGGACGAAACAGTAAGGGGGTTCAGGAATCACTGCAGGACGGAACTGACGGACATAGGTTCGGGGATGAATCGATTCAAGAGAGTTCTGCCAATAATTTTCATAGAAAATCAAAGCTTCCTGTCATTATAGGAGCAGCGTGCGCTGCGGTGGTTCTTGCCGTGATTGTGATCATTATAGTAGTGTCATTAGGCAAATCGGATAACAAAACTGATGGTAATGATACTTTGGCTTCATCTGTTACAGGAATCTCGGAGATTGTGGCACAAGCAGGTGCGGGTGGAAGTGAGGCTGCCGAGGTTAGCGGAGATAACGGGCAGTCAGAATCGGATATAAAGCCAACAGTATCAGATACTTATCCCACAGAGTCTGCACCCGTGCCTACAGATGTACCTGCTACTCCTACAGAGGCGAAACCTACTGAATATGTTCCGCAGACAGGTGAGAGAAAGAACATTACAGTGACCTTCCTAAATAAAAAATGTACCATGGATTATGTGGGGGAGATTAATGAAGCAGGTCAGCCGGATGGAGAGGGTGAATATATTGGAACATATGTTTCGGGTGAAGAGACTGTGCGGGTGACTTACAAAGGAACCTTTATAGAAGGCGTGGTAAGTGGAAAAGGTGTTTCGACTGAAAAGTACGAGGATGGCCATATCAGGGAATATAATGGAGTATTTGCTGATAATAATTGGAACGGAGATGCAGTTCTGACAATAACATATATAAGTGGAAACATAACTAAAAATATTTACGAAGGGACATGGACATCAGGTGTCCAGATTGGTGAAGGTAAAGAAACTACATATTTTGTGGATTCAGGATATACTTATGAGGGTAATTTTGGTAATAATGGGAAATGGGAAGGTTATGGTATATATAAGAAAACCGATAGAAGCGGAAATACAATAGAATATTCAGGAGAGTTCCTAAATAGTAAGCAAAACGGAAAAGGTACATGGGTATATATATCTATGCCGATGGTGAAAAAGAAAAGCAAGTATGTGAAGGAGAATTTATTGATGATAAGTTCACAGGCCCCTTAAATATCCTAACAAATTATTTCAGGGACAAAACAAAGCAGGAGACAAAAGGTGAGTATAAGGAAGGTTCACCGGTATTTGGTATAACTACAACATATGATGTCGAGGGAAAAATTACGGATGTGTCGGTAGATAAACCTAAAAATCTTCATGTAGAAGATGCTACTACTGAGACCGTCAGGGTGGTATGGGATTCAACTAAACTGGATGTAAAATTTTATATGGAAGTCTATAAGGATTTAGGCTTAAGCTCAAAACTTGTAGAAAAACTTATTTCGGGAAATAGCATAAAGCTTTCAGGTTTGTCTGCCGGAGAAACGCTATATGTCCGCATTCGGACTGAGTATGAGTTTGACGGCGTTACATATCATTCTGATTGGGCAGACATTACAGTTGCCGCTTTAGAGAAAGATGACTCTGATGTGCATTAATCTTAAAACCAAATAAACAGGATATGTTTGCAGGATAGGACTTAAATTTTTTAAGCCTTATCCTGTTTTTAACAAGATATTTCATTGCCTTCAAGATAATTGATGGTAGAATAATTAGTGTATGAAAGATCACATTTGCCATTCAGATCAAACGATTCTGGTTAATAGCTAGCAGTGATCCTTGAATGGCACACATAAAACGGAGGGGTTTCATGGACAATTTTCATTTTTATTCTCCAACTTATTTTGCGTTCGGAAAAGACGGGGAAAATCAGACAGGCAGTCTTGTAAAGCGTTTCGACGGTAGCAAGGTGTTGATCCACTACGGCGGAGGCAGTGTTGTACGTTCAGGCCTCTTGGACAGAGTAAAGGCTTCACTTAAAGCTGAGGGTATCAGTTTTATAGAATTAGGCGGTGTAAAGCCCAATCCCCGTAGCGGCCTTGTATATGAAGGTATAGAGCTTTGCAGAAAGGAAAATGTTGATTTTATCCTGGCTGTAGGTGGCGGCAGTACCATTGATTCTTCTAAGGCTATAGCTGCGGGTACTATATATGACGGGGATTTCTGGGATTTCTACAGTGGAAAGTGGATAGAGAAAGCATTACCCGTTGGTACTATCCTGACTATAGCGGCAGCAGGCAGCGAAGGCAGTCCGGATTCCGTTATCACCAAGGAAGAGGGTATGTTCAAACGTGGAGCGAGCGGAGATGCGATCAGACCGAAGTTCAGTATCCTCAACCCTGCTCTTACTCAGACACTTCCTCCTTATCAGTCGGCAGCAGGCATCACAGATATCATGGCTCATCTTTATGAGAGATACCTGACTAACTCTACCGAGGTTGAGGTAACAGACAGACTTATAGAGGCACTTTTACTCACAATGAAGCATGAAGGTCCCAGAGTTATCGCTGATCCTAATAACTATGAGGCACGTGCAAATATTATGTGGGCAGGTATGATGGCTCACAACAATTCATGCGGTGTAGGACGTTCACAGGATTGGAACAGTCACAACATCGAACATGAGCTCTCTGCTCTTTATGATTGTGCTCATGGCGCAGGACTTGCAGTGACCATGCCGGCAGTATTTAAATATGTTATGAATCACAATGTAATGCGTTTTGCTCAGGTCGCAGTCAGGGTTTGGGGCTGCAGCATGGATTTCGAGCATCCAGAGGTAACGGCTCTTGAGGGTATAAATGCATTTGCAGCATTCCTTAAGTCCATCGGTATGCCCGGTAATTTTGTAGAGCTTGGTGCAAAGGAAGAGGATATCCCTCAGCTCGTTGAGACTCTTTGCTGCGGCGATGGCAGAAACGGAAGCATCTCAGGATTTGTAACACTGGATAAGGAAGACTGTACGAAGATATATAAGATGATGGTGTAAAATAGGATAATATAATAATAGAAGTAAGACCTGCCTGGGTAGTAACGACCTGAGGCAGGTTTTTTGCGTTTAAAAGTAGGAATGTTTGAGGGTATTATCCTTGACGGGAAATTGAAAATGATGGTATAGTGGAAATGTAGTTGAAGACAATACTGTTACTCAAGAGGAATTTACAGATAATATTCCAGAAACTAAAAGTCTGGAGTTATCGAAACCGAATGAACATATATTTTTGCAGGATAAGATGAGGATCAAAACATCTTATCCTGGTTTTTATATGAATGTTGTCAAGAAATAATAATTGACAAAAGTTATAACAAGTTATAAAATTAAAGCAGAAGTTATAACAAGTTATAAAAGAAAATAAAAGTTATAACAAGATATAACAAGTTATAAAGGAGGCTACTTCATGCAAACGAATCCTTTTACTTTATCATTTGGTATGGAGCCCAACCAGTATATTTCCAGATTTTCTCAGACCAACGAAGTTATAGAGGCTTTCACAAGTGAAAATCCGTCTTCTTATGTGTATATGATTACGGGGATCAGAGGAGCCGGTAAGACGGTCATGCTGTCTAATCTATGCAACAGTTTTTCGGAGTATAAGGATTGGATAGTTTTAAATGTGATACCTGATTCAGATATATTAAAGGCAATTTTAGCGAAGTTAGCCAGTAAAAAGGAAACAAAAAAGTGGATTGTAGGTGCAAAGATTGACCTTTCTATATTTGGCATCGGTGTAGGTGTATCTATGGAGAGGGAAACTGTATATGACATAGAAACCGCTTTTGAGGAAATACTTAAGCAGTTATCAAAAAATGGGAAAAAACTACTGATTGCTATAGATGAAGTGGTAAATAACGAATTTGTCCGTGTATTTGCAGCGACTTTCCAAGTGTTGATTCGCCAGAAACTCCCGGTATTTTTACTGGCTACCGGCTTATATGATAATATATACAATCTTCAGAATGAGAAAAGTCTTACCTTTTTATACAGAGCTCCTAAGATCATGCTTGAGCCGCTGAGCATCAATTCTATATCCAGAAGTTATGAACAGGTTTTAAAAATCTCTGTGACTGACGCTGACCGTATGGCTAAACTTACGAAGGGTTATGCGTTTGCTTATCAGGTGCTTGGATTTCTATACTGGGATAAGAATATAAAGAAGGGCTTGTCTAAAAGTATAGATGAGCTTTTGCCTGAATATGACGAGTATCTGGAAAGTTATGTTTATGAAAAAATATGGAGCGAATTGTCGCCGAAAGAGAGAGAGATTATCTCGGTTTTATCTGAAGATGAGGATAAAAAAGTAGCAGACCTACGTGAAGAGCTTGATATGACATCAAGTCAAATGTCAGTGTATAGAGACAGGCTGAAAAAACGTGGGATAGTCAATGCTACGAATTACGGGTATATGTCTTTGAAGCTTCCTAGATTTGGTGAGATAACTAGGAGATGGGTCTGATACCATCAAAGATAAATAGCAGGCTTGCTCCGATTGATCGCGGAGTAGCCTGCTATTTTTTATCTATCAAGACATATAGTCACTGAGCCGGTTGCAAATATATTTGAAATCGACTTTGCATTTGCCATCCCAGATATTTACAGGTATAGCATCTTCAAAGGTATATTTTACTGGTAGATCGGAGGCTTCAAAAAAATAGACTTGTACTTCTTTTTCTTTAGGACAAACTATCCAGTATTCTCTGACTCCTGCTTGCTGATATTTCATACGTTTTCTGAATACATCATTATAAAAACTTGATTCAGAGGCTACTTCGACAACAAAATCCGGAGCACCTAAGATTCTGGGACCGATAATTTTCTTCCTGTCACAAGTTATAAGGACATCAGGTTGTACGAGAGTCTTGTCATCAGAGTCAAGCTGGACATCTGTAGGGGCAAGGGCGGCACTGCACTTTCCTTTATTATTATTATAAATATAATCATCAAGAGTTTTCCAAATGTGTGATGCAATCTGTGTATGCAGGTAATTGGGAGCAGCCATATCATAGAAAACGCCATCTATAAGTTCAACCCTTGTACCTTCAGGCAAATCAATATAATCCGCTATTGTTTTGTCTTCGGATGATGAAAGGTCTAATGCATTTGACCCTCCGGCAGATATTTGTTCATCTATCCCTTCGTTAACCATGATTGTCGGAGTGCTTTCTGAATCGTCAGTATTGGCAGGAGAGTTTTTTTGATGCTTTTTGTTGATCTTTTCCTGTTTTATCTTATGCACATCGTTATAAAAAGCTCTTTCATAAGCAGAGTCTGCTAGTATCCATTTTTCTTTGCAAAACTCCTCAAATGCTTTACCGAGCTGTTCTAATGTTTTGTGTCTGGGGGTTACTGTGTTTAGGCTGAAAACTTTCTGGACAGTACTCAACGGTACCCCTGATCTTTCAGATATCTCTATGTAGGATAAGCCTGCCAATTGTTTATAAAAAAGCATTTCATCAAGAGTCATTAGTTCCATAGACACCCTCCTTTATTTTTTGAAGTCAAAATATTTCCTAATGTATTCCATTATAAATGGCAATTTTCAGATTGTCAATATGGAAATATCTGGTAATTGCCAAAATGTTGCCAAAACTACTTTGGCATATACATAATAAAAAGTATATGATCGACGCTTTATGTCACAGGGAAAATGATGATAAATACTTTTAAATGCCCAATTGAAAAACAATATATTTCATTGTAGACAAGATAATAAGTGATACAATTGTTTTATCAACAAAACATTATATAAACGGAGGGTACAACATATGAAAAGAGAAGCACTTTTTATCGGCGGAACAGGAACTATAAGCATGGCTATAACCAGGAGTCTGGCAAAGAATGAGGGGTGGCATCTGACACTTCTTAACCGCGGCAATCGCAAGATGGAAATACCGGACGGGGTAGATGTTATAAATGTGGATATCAACGATGAAGCGGTAGCAGCAAAGGTGCTTGAAGGCAAAAACTTTGATACCGTCTGTGACTTTATCGGGTTTGTACCGTCTCAGTTGGAGAGGGACTACAGACTATTTAAAGGAAAAGTCAAGCAATTTATGTATATCAGTTCTGCATCAGCTTATGGTAAGCCTGTGGCAGACTATCGTATAACTGAGGGTACTGCACTGGCTAATCCTTATTGGGAGTATTCGAGAAATAAGATAGCCTGTGAGGATTTCCTTATGAAGAAGTTCAGAGAAGAAGGCTTCCCTGTGACTATCATCAGACCCAGCCATACATATGATGAGCGTTCTATACCCATGGGTGTACATGGCAGCAAGGGCAGCTTCCAGGTCATTAAGCGCATGATGGAGGGTAAGCCTGTGATCGTACATGGCGACGGTACATCGCTTTGGACCATGACCTTTAATGAGGACTTTGCAAAGGGCTTTATCGGACTTATGGGCAATCCTCATACCATCGGTGAGGCATTCCAGATAACAAATGATGAGAGTCTCACATGGAATCAGATTTTTAAGACTATAGCTGACGCTTTGAATGTGGAATACAAGCCTTATTATGTGTCATCACATTTCCTGGCCAAAGTTGGCAGGAAATATGACTTGGAAGGCGGACTCATTGGCGATAAAGCCAATTCGGTGGTCTTTGATAACACAAAGCTAAAGAAGGCTGTACCCGGATTTGCTCCTTCAATCCGTTTTGAAGAGGGCGTTAGACGCTGCCTTGACTATATCCTTTCTCATCCCGAGTGTCAGGTTGAAGATCCTGAGTTCGACGAGTGGTGCGATAATATTATAGAAGCTTTGAATAAGGCAGCAGATAGTTTTGAATAATAATTATGACACTGATATTAAGGTAATGATGTTGAATATGAGACCATATGCTTGAAAAGGCATGTGGTTTCTTTTTTAGAATTTAAGTTATAAAATGAAAAAATAGCCATGCAAGAGGAATGTAAAAATGTAAAATATTATTTGACACAAATGTGGATACTGTGATAAGATTAGAAATACAAAGAACAGATTTGTGAAGGCAGGTGAGATGGTATGGAGTTTAAAGATTTATTTGATAATAGAACATTAGTAGCTGCAAAACTAAAAGACTATCTACGAGACCATGGTTATACTAAAGTTTCTTTTGCGAAAAGGGCAGATATATCACGTCCTACATTGGATAAACTCTTGGATGGAACAGTGGAAAACAGGACATCATTTGAACGACATATGCAAAAAATAATGGGTATATTGACTCTCTCTGCTGAGGAACTTGTGTTATATCATCATGATAATCGTAAAAAAGTATCTGCCGTATATTCTCAAAATGCACCCGCAGACCATGAGATGAGTGATGTGGCTAAGCAGCAATATGAACTATTAAAGGATATATTGGAAATATGTACAGTATATTATTAGGGGAAAGACATGAGTGAAATAATTACATCAAAGAATCTGGATATGGTTATCGAAAAGAATAAAGTAATAAAGACTGAGGTGGATAATCAGGTATTAAAATTCAAGATGAATTCTGAATTGATGGGAAGTGTTTCAATACCACAATTGGCATTTCAGATTTTACATGGATTTGGACTGATACAGATACCTGTCGAGGATAAATACTGGAGTGGTGCCATATATGTAAAGGAAGGGAAAATTATACCGGTGATTAATACGGATCTTCCTAGAGCAAATCAGTATTTTACAGCATGGCATGAGGTATATCATCTGTTATTTGATGATGTATCATTTGACCATATTATAGGTGCGGATAACTCTGTGGAGGAGAGAAAGGCTGAGTACTTTGCAGCTAA